>NZ_PSVU01000024.1:0-52502 GCF_002932515.1 Rathayibacter sp. AY1D5 | reverse complement strand
CGAGCAGGTAGACGTCGGGGACGACTCCGACCAGGTCGCAGGCGAAGGTGGCGCCGGTGCGGCCGAGGCCGGACTGGATCTCGTCGGCGATGAAGAGGACGTTGCGGCGCGCGGTGATCTCGCGGACGGCCGGGAGGTAGTCGGCCGGCGGCACGACGATGCCCGCCTCGCCCTGGATCGGCTCGATCAGCACCGCCACGGTGTCGTCGTCGATCGCGGCCTCGAGGGCTTCCGCGTCGCCGAACGGGACCGTGCGGAATCCGGGCGTGAACGGAGCGAAGCCGTCGCGCGCCTCCGCGTCGTCGCTGAACGAGATGATCGTGGTCGTGCGACCGTGGAAGTTGCCCGCCGCGACGATGATGTTCGCCCGGCCCGGAGCGACGCCCTTGACCCGGTAGCCCCAGGCGCGGGCGACCTTGATGCCCGACTCGACCGCCTCCGCGCCCGTGTTCATCGGCAGGACCATGTCCTTGCCGGCGAGCGCGGCGAGCGCCGTGACGAACGGGCCGAGGCGGTCGTTGTGGAACGCGCGGCTGGTCAGGGTGACGCGGCCGAGCTGCTCGCGGGCCGCCTCCAGCAGCACCGGGTGCGAGTGGCCGAAGTTCACGGCGGAGTAGGCGGCGAGGCAGTCGAGGTAGCGGACGCCCTCGACGTCGGTGATCCAGGCGCCCTCGCCGGTGGCCGCGACGACGGGCAGCGGGTGGTAGTTGTGGGCGGCGTGCTCCTCCTCCGCGGCGATGAGGGCGGCGGAGCGGGCGGTGTCGGTGTCGGTGATGCTCATGTCGTTCCTCCTGAGGGGACGATCGACTCTCCAGGAGTCGTCGCACTCGGCGTCGAGTGCGACGGATCGTGGACAGTGGAGGGTGGGTCGGCGCTGCTGGTCGCCGACCACGGGGAGTGGGTCAGCGGCGCAGCTCGAGGGTGCAGCACTTCACGCCGCCGCCGCCGAGCAGCAGCTCGGACAGGTCGACGCCGATCGGGTTGTAGCCGCGCTCGCGCAGCTGGCGCTCGAAGCCCGTCGCACGGGACGCGATGACGACATTGAGGCCGTCGGAGAAGGAGTTCAGCCCGAGCACGGACGCGTCCTCCTCCGAGACGAGGATCGCGTCGGGGTAGAGCTCGCGGAGGGTGCGGTTGCCCTCCTCGCTGAACGCGCTCGGTAGGTAGGCGATGTTCGTGTCGTCGAGCACGGCGATCGCGGTGTCGAGGTGGTAGAACGACGGGTTCACGAGCTCGAGCGTGACGACCTCGCGGCCGAAGACGCGGGCGACCTCGGCGTGCGAGTCGGAGGCGGAGCGGAAGCCCGTGCCGGCGAGGATCCGCTCGCCGACGAGGAGGAAGTCGCCCTCGCCCTCGTTGACCTCCTCGGGGACGCGGACGTCGAAGCCGGCCGAGCGGAACCAGTCCATGTACGCCGGGCCCTCGGGCTGGCGCTCGGGGTAGGTGAAGGAGGCGCCGTAGGCGATGCCGTCGATCACGAATCCGCCGTTGGCCGCGTAGACCATGTCCGGCAGTCCGGCCTCGGGCTCGATCAGCTCGATGGTGAAGCCCAGATCGGCGTAGGTGTCGTAGAGGGTCTGCCACTGCCGGACGGCGAGGGAGGTGTCGGTGGGGACCTGCGGGTCCATCCACGGATTGATGCGGTAGACGACGGTGAAGTGCTCGGGACGGCACATCAGGATCGTCTTCGCGACGGGAGTTCGGGCGGGTGCCTCTGCGAGCACGGCGGTATCGGTCATTCGAGTCCTCCTGCGAAAGGATGCGGATGAGCGGACCGGGTCCAGTGGCTCCGTGCCCCGCGCATGACGCAGCGGGATGGAGCACGCTCGCGCCCAGTCTTGCACGCGCCGATCGTGCGGTTTTCGCCGTGAGGCGCACGGAACGCGCGTGGACACCGGGTGCGGCGCGGGAAACCGCCGCGGCTCTCGCGCGGGGCGTTGTATTGCGGCCGCGACTACTCCTCCTCGCCCTGAGGCAGGGGCTTTCGGAGGGACGACGTTGCGCCTCTCGGCGAGAAGGCCTTATCCCTCTCTCTTGTCATCGCGCTGATGACATCTGTGGAATCCGTCGAATTCCGCCCTGAATGGGGGACTTAGGGCAGCGATAAGCGGCATGGGACGATCCCTCCGGCCCGACAGTCGTCGGCCTTCTCGCTCCGACGAATCCGGATGCCCTCCTCCATGCGAACGAAGACCCTCAGCGTCTCCCTTTTCCTCGCCCTGCTCCTCTCCCTCTTCGTCGCGACCCCGGCTCAGGCCGCGGGATCGCCGGCTGCGCCGACGAACGTCGTCGCCGTGCAGGACGGATGCTCAGACGCCGTCACAGTCTCGTGGAGCGCCCCCCAGCCAGCGGTCGCGGGCTATCGAGTCCATGTCTTTCAAAAGTCGTACTGGTACCCCGGTTATATCTTCTACGAAGCCGTCACGCTGGCATCCGTCGAGGTGAGGAACGGCACCTCGACCACCGTTGCCGTACCGCACATCACCGATTCGATCGGCGTCGAGGTCGTCAGCGTGTCCGACCTTTCGGTCCCACCCACCGGCGGCTCAGAGAACGAGCAGTTTCAGCCTTCAGATACGCAGAGCACCGCAGCATCCGCGGATGTTCACCGCCAGTCAGGCGCTCCCGGCCCCGTGGACCTCACCGTGACGGTCGACCCCTCGACCAAGGTCGCGTCTGCACGATGGAAGGCCCCGACCCGCAACGGGCAGCCCTGCAATTTCGACGAGTACCACGCCCGCAGTGAGCTGATCTTCGCTCCGGACGAGGACGACGCGGGTTACCCGGGTTACGACGACGTCTACACGAGCGATACCACCAGTGCGGATTTCAGTCTCGAGCAGGGAGCCTTTTACGAGTTCTGCATTTGGTCGGCATCGACTACTTATGGAGCGAAGAATCGTCGCACTTTCACCGACTCTCTCAAGACGTGCGCCGGTTTCAGCACCGACTTCTCCATGCCGTCGGCACCGGAACAGGTCCATGCCGAATCCTCGGGCAGCTCCATCACTGTGTCGTGGAGCGAGCCGTCCAACGGCGGCGGCAGTCCCGTCACCGGCTACCGAGTGGCCCGCGACGGCACCGATGCCGCAGGTGGCGGCCCCTGGTCGACCGTCGTCTCCGCCGATCGCCGCTCGCAGACGTTCACGAACCTCCGCCCGAACACCTCGTACACCTTCACGGTGAGGGCGATCAACGAGATCGGTGCGGGCGAGACCGCGTCCGTCACCCGCACCGCCGACGCCTACTTCGCCCCCTCCGTCCCCACGCGCGTCACCGGCACCACGAACGACAGCGTGCGATCCGCGACGATCTCCTGGGCGCCTCCGGAGTCGGCCGGCAACCCGGCGATCACCGGCTACCGCGTCTCGCGCAACGGCGTCGACAACGCGGGCGCCGGTCCGTGGTCGACGACGGTCGCCGCCACCGCCCGCTCCTTCACGTTCACGCACCTGGCGGCAGGCGCCACCTACACGATGAGCGTCAGCGCGATCAACGCCGGAGGCGACAGCGGGGCGGCATCGACGGTCGTGCGCATCGGCGGCACCGCCCTCACCGCCGCGACCCCGACCGTCACCGGCACCGCCGCGGTCGGCTCGACGCTCACGGCGAGCGCCGGCACCTGGGGCCCCTCCCCCGTGGCCCTCGCGTACCAGTGGCGCGCGAACGGCACCGCGATCAGCGGGGCGACCGGCACCACGTACCGTCCGGTCGCGGGCGACGCGGGCAGGGTGATCACCGTCGCCGTCACGGGCTCGAAGTCGGGCTACGTCTCGACGACACGCGTCTCCTCCGGGACCGCTGCCGTGACCGGCGGCGCGATCACCGCCGCGACGCCGACCATCGGCGGCACCGCGAAGGTCGGCTCGACCCTCACCGCGAAGCCCGGCACCTGGGGCCCCTCCCCCGTCGCCCTCGCCTACCAGTGGAAGGCGAACGGCACCGCTCTGAGCGGGGCGACGTCTGCGACGTACACGCCGACCGGCGCCACTCTCGGCAAGACGATCACCGTGACGGTCACGGGGTCGAAGTCCGGATTCACCGCTGTGACGAAGACCTCCGCGAAGACGAGCGCCGTGGTGGCGGGCACCCTCTCCGCCGCGACCCCGACGATCACCGGCACCGCGAAGGTCGGCTCCACCCTGACCGCCAAGCCGGGCACCTGGGGTCCCTCGCCGGTGGCCCTCACCTACCAGTGGAAGGCGAACGGCACCGCGATCTCCGGGGCGACCTCCGCCACCTACAAGCCGACCAGCGCCACGGTGGGGAAGAAGATCACGGTGACCGTCACCGGCAAGAAGGCCGACTACACGACGGCGACGCGCACCTCCGCCGCCACCGCAGCGGTCGTCAAGTAGGGGATCCGACGCGGGTCGCCGGGGCGAGCCTGCTCGCGCGGACTCCTCCGGCGGCCCGGGAATCCACCACCATCGTCCCCCGGACGGGGGCCCATCCCGCCGACACCCGCCCTCGCCCGGAGGCGGGCGGCGGCTAGCATTCAGACACCGTGTCCGCCGCGGCCTCCCGCGGATCCTGCCGAAAGGCCCGCCGTGCCCGCACGCCCCCTCGCCGCGATCGGCGTCTCCGCTCTCCTGCTGGCCGGCCTCGCTGCCGGTCCGGCCGTCGCCGCCCCCGATCTCCCGAGCGCGAGCGCCGCGCAGGAGGCGTCCGCCGAGGTCGTCCTCTCCGGCACCATCGCGCTCCGCGACGCCGACGAGGAGCACCCCGCCCCCGCGAACCCGTCCTTCTACGTCCAGGTCCAGAACGCCGAGGGGGACGTGGTCGCCGAGGCCGACACGGGCGCGGACTTCTCCCTCCCCGTTCCCGGCGGCGAGCCCCTCACCGTCCGCGCGAACCTGATCGGCAGCGACGACTGGTACCCGACCTGGTTCGGCGACACCCCGGTCGCCGAGGCCGCGAGGACGACCCGGGGGACCGACGAGTCCGTCGCCATCTCCCTCCTGCGCAGCGCCGAGCTGTCCGGATCGGTCACCGCCGACGCGGTCCCGGGCGTCTCCTCCCCCTCCTTCGACGTGCAGGCCTGGTGGGTCGACGGAGGGACGTACTCGCTGCTCGACACCGTCCCCGTCACCGCAGCCCCCGGCGCCGCCCGCGCGTGGGACACGGGCGACCTCGCCCTGCCCGCCGGCGACTACCTCCTGCGCCTCGTGGAGCCGGGGTACCCCGCCTACGACGACCAGTACTTCTCGCGCCTGGCCCGCCTCGACGAGCGCGCGGTCGTCTCCGTGCCGCCGGGCGGCCGCAGCGGCATCGACTTCTTCCCGTCCGCCTACTCCTCCGACGTCGCCCGCCTCGCCGGGACCGACCGGTACGCGACCGCCGTCGCGGTGACCGCCTCCGGATTCGCCGACGGCGCCCCCGTCGTCTACCTCGCCAGCGGAGCGAACTGGCCGGACGCGCTGAGCGCCGGCCCCGCCGCCGCGAAGCACGGCGGCGCCCTCCTGCTCACCGACCCGAGCGTCCTGCCCGCCGTGGTGGCGGCCGAGCTGCGCCGCCTCGCCCCGCAGCGGATCGTCGTGGTCGGCAGCGCCCTCTCCGTGAGCGACTCGGTGCTCCAGCAGGTGAAGGCCCTCGGGATCCCGACCGAGCGCATCGAGGGCATCGACCGCTACGACACCTCGCGCCGGATCGTCGAGGACGCCTTCCCGGACGGCAGCTACGAGAACGTCTTCGTCGCGACCGGCACCAACTTCCCGGACGCCCTCTCGGTCGCGCCGATCGCCGGCCGCCGCGCCGAGCCCGTCCTCCTCGTCGACGGCGCCCGCTCGCGCCTCGACCAGCCGACCCGCGACACCCTCGCCGGACTCGACCCCTCCTCCGTGCAGCTGCTCGGCGGTGCGCCGTCGATCTCGACCGCCGTGGAGGCCGACCTCCGCGCCGCGAAGATCGCCGACACCGTGTCGCGCATCGCCGGGACGGACCGCCACGACACCAGCCGACGCATCAACGACGTCTTCCCGCCGTCCGAGCTGGGCGACACCGTCTACCTCGCGACCGCCACCGGCTTCGCCGACGCGCTGGCCGTCGGCCCGGTCGCCGCGAAGCAGGGCGCCCCGCTCTACCTCAGCGAGCCGACCTGCCTGCCGCGCAGCACCCGTGTGAAGATGCAGGGCCACGACCTCGATCAGGTGCTGCTCCTCGGCAGCCCCCTGACCCTGTCGGCGCAGGTGCGCTCGCTGTCCGCCTGCTGAGACCCGAGACGCACCGCACGAGCCCTGGAGATCCATGAGCGCCACCGCCGACCGTCCCCTCCTCGTCGGCATCGAGACCGGGGGCACGAAGGTCGTCGCGGCGGTCGCCGACGCCGCTGATCCCGAGCGGATCCTCGCGACGACGACCCTGCCGACCCGCGGGCCCGCCGAGACTCTCGCCGATCTGGCCGGCTTCGTCAGCGGCCACGGAGTCGACGGCACCGTCGCCGCGGTCGGCGTCGCCTCCTTCGGCCCGCTCGACATCGACCCCGGCTCGCCGACCTACGGGCACCTCACCTCCACGCCGAAGCTCGGCTGGGAGGGCACCGACGTCCTCGGCCCGATCGGCGCGGCCGCACCGGGCGCCCGGCTCGCGCTGGTCACCGACGTCAACGGAGCCGCCCTGGGCGAGGCCCGCTGGGGCGCCGGGGCCGGAGTCGACGACTTCGTCTACCTGACCGTCGGCACCGGAGTCGGCGGCGGCGTGATCGCGGGCGGACGGCTCCTCGCCGGCAGCGGCTGGCCCGAGGTCGCGCACCTGCTGCCCCGCCGCCACCCCGAGGACGGCTTCGCCGGCACCTGCCCGTTCCACGGCGACTGCCTCGAGGGCCTGGTCGCCGGTCCCGCGATCTCGGCGCGCTGGGGCGTCGACGGCTCCCGCCTCGGCACCGAGGAGGCGGCCGCGAACCTCCGCTTCAGCTCCTACTACCTCGCGCAGCTGGTCACGACGCTCGCCTACGTCGCGGGCGTGCGGCTCGCGGTCGTCGGCGGAGGCGTGTCGAAGACGCCGGGGCTCGTCCCCGCGGTCGAGGCCGAGGTCGAGCGGCTGATGGGCGCGCCCGGAGCGACGGGGACGGGCGGCGGGCGGATCCGCATCGTGCGCCCGGCCCTCGGCGACGAGTCCGGGGTGCGCGGGGCGATCTCGCTGGCGGAGTCCCTGCTCGCGTGAGCTCTACCCTCGTCCCATGAGCGACCGACCCGTCGACCCCTCCGCCCCCGACTCCGGTCGCGACGAGACGGTGGAGGAGCGATCCGACCGCAACTGGAACGAGATCCTGCAGGAGCTGCGGGTCGTGCAGACCGGCACGCAGATCCTGGGCGGCTTCCTGCTGACGCTGTGCTTCCAGCAGCGCTTCGCCGACCTCGCGCCGCCCGACGTGGCGCTCTACCTCGTGCTCGTCCTGCTCGCCGCGTGCGTCACGATCCTGGCGCTGGCGCCCGTCATCGCCCACCGGCTGCTGTTCCAGCGGCGGAGGAAGGCCGAGCTGGTGCGGTTCGGCAACCGGGTGGTCACGGTGTGCCTCGCGGCGGGATCGCTGCTGTTCGTCGGAGTCGTGGGCTTCGTGTTCGACGTCGTGCTGGGCGGGCCGGCAGGCCTCTGGGCGGGCGGAGGCGTGCTGCTGCTGCTCGCCGTGGTCTGGGCGACCGCGCCGGTCCTCCTGCGGAGGCGCTGAGGGCGGCGGAGTCTGCCCGCCCCTCCCCCGCGAGTCAACGGGGTACCCGGCTCCGCCGCGCTCTTCCTACCGTGGCCGCGAGGCGCGCACCGCGCCGACGCGAGAGGAGCACCATGACCGACCGGACCGAGCAGCCGCAGGAGAACCCGCAGAACCACGACCACGTCGACGACGCGGGCGTCGACAAGCCCTCGCACTGATCGAGGCGAGCCGGACGGCCGGACCCTCCCCGACTCCCCTGCACCGGATCGCGCACGAGAAGGAGGACGGCGGCCTCCTGCCCGTCGAGGTCGCCGCGGTGGAGCTGATCAACGTGCTGCGGCCCACGGTCGCGGTGGGGCGCTTCGTGGTGCTGGCGGCGCTCGCGCTGCACCGGCATCCGGAGTGGCGGGAGCGGCTCGCCGACCAGGAGGAGCGCGTCGCGTTCGCGAACGAGGTGCGGCGCTTCTACCCGTGTTTCCCGATGGTCGGAGGAAGGGCCCGCCTGGAGCTGGACTTCCGCGGCGAGACGCTTCCCGCGGGGCAGTGGATGCTGCTCGACCTCTACGCGACGGACCACGGCTCGCACTGGGAGGCGCCGGGCCGCTTCGATCCGGAGCGGTTCCGGTCGCCCGTCGACCGCAACGGCTTCATCGCCCAGGGCGGCGGGCACTACGGAGGCGACCACCGGTGCCCGGGCGAGCCGGCGACCGTCGACCTGCTGTCCGCGGCGCTGGAGCTCCTGGCCGCGGGGCACCCGTACGACGTCGAGGACGGGCAGGACCTGCGCGTGAGCCTGCAGAGCTTCCCGACCGGGCCGGAGGACGGCTTCGTGGTGAGGTTCCGCTAGGGGCGGGCGGGCTCGGCTCGCGGCCTCGGCGGGCGGCCTCGGTCGGCGGCCTCCGCGGGGGCGGTCGTCCTCCACAGGCCGCGGTTCCGCGCGCTCTCCCCGGATCCGCTCGGGCACTCCCCGCCCGCCTCACCCGACGAGCACGCTCGGGGGATGCAGAAGCCGAGTCAGTCCTCCGGAGCGTCGAGCTCCTCGAGCGCCCGCAGCGCCTCGCGGGCGCGCTCGAGCCGATCGGCCTCGGGCTCGTCCCACCATGCCGGTCCGCGCTCGCCCAGCCCGTGCTTGGCGAGCCCGACCCTCCTGCGCGCCAGCGCCTCCGCCTCCGCGTCCTCGTGCAGCCTGGCGGAGCGCACTCCCGAGCGCCCGCGCCCGAGGTGCGAGGTGAGGCCGGCGACCACGTCCTCCGGCAGCGAGGGGTCGGTGCGCCGCCACCGGCGGCCCTTCACCACGAGCCAGCGCTCGTCGTCCTCGTCGCTCACCCCGTCACCGCCGCCTCGGGTTGAGCCGGTCACCGGTGCTCGTCAGGTCCACCTGATCCGGCAGGAGGAGCACCTCGATGCGCCCCGCGGCGGAGAGCCGCAGCAGGTCGTCGACGAGGGCGCGCGAGCCGCCGATCAGCGTCGAGTCGAAGTCGACCTCGCTCGCGAGGTACCAGGCCCGGTCCTCCGGCCAGAGCGCGAGCGGAGTCTGCACGACGAGCCCGGAGGCGTCGGCGAAGCCCGCCGCGCGCGCCCACGCGGTGTCCTCGAGCACCCTGACGTCGAGCGAGAGCAGAGGCCCCTCCCGCCCCGGCAGCTCGACCGTCGCCGCGGCAGCGGTCTCGGGGTGCTCCCAGCCGGTCGGCCGGGTGTCGCTCATCCACTCGGGCAGCTCCTCCGAGGCGTCCGAGCGGGAGATCAGGATCCGCGACCCGCCGCTCAGCACGCCGAACCCCTCCCAGAACACGGCGAGGCAGTCGTCGGGGGTGCTCGTGTGCTCCGCGAGCACGGCGGCGACGGCCGCGAGCTCGTCGAGCGGGAGCACTCCGAGGCGGGGCTCCGCGTACTCGTCGGGATGCTCGCCGGTGAGCGAGTACCACTGCGCGAGCGGATGCAGGAGCGTCCCCTCCCGCTCGGCGACCTCGCGCCAGCGCCGGGGCGGGTCGTCGGAGGGGTGCAGGATCCGCACGGCCGCCTCGAACAGCGGCGGGACGATCCCCTCGAAGCGCCCGAAGGCGCCGAGAGCGCCCAGCATCGGCTCCGCCCGCCCAGCGTCCCGCTCGGCGCGCAGGGGCGCGTCCCGGGGTGTCGGCTCGACCATCGGCCCAGGCTAGCGCTGGACGGTCGCTCCGCTCAGGGCGGAGAGGGCCCGTTGCGGCCCCGTCTCGCGGGCGAGGCCCTCGGCGAGCGCCGTCAGCCGTTCCCGGGCGGGAGCGTCGAGTGCGAGCATCCGCCGCGCAGCCTCCGCGAGCTGTCTCGCGGAGGCGGCGTTGGGGTCGAGCACGGCGGCGAACCCGGCGTCCTCGAGCGCGGCCGCCCCCGCGAACTGGTCGGTCGAGAACGGCAGGACGACGAGCGGCACGCCCGCGGTCATCGCCTCCGTGACGCTGTTGTTGCCGCCGTGGCTGACCGCGAGCACGGCCCGGCGCAGGAGCGCGACCTGCGGCAGGAAGCCGCGGACCAGCCAGCCCTCGGGGATCTCGCCCAGGGCCGCGCGCTCGGTCGCGCCGGAGGCGAGAGCCACGCGGACGGGCCTGCCCCCGGCCTCGACGCCGGCCAGGGCCTCGACGACCCGGGCGAGCACGTCGTCGCGCACCGAGAGGAAACTGCCGAAGCTCACGTAGACGACCGGATCCTCGGACGCGGCGAGCCACTCCTCGACCTCCGCGTCGTCGGGCTCCTCGCGGACGGCGGAGCCGAGGAACGCGTGCGGCGGCAGCTGAGCGGTGCGGGCCGAGTCGTGGAGCTCGCCCGGATAGTTGAGCAGCAGGACGTCGCCGCTCTCGGCGAAGGCGTCGGCGCTGGGCGCCGCCCCGGGGTCGAGGGTGGTGAGGGCGGCGTTCCACTCCGCCGTGAAGGAGTCGCGCACCTGCTCGCAGAGGGCGCGGAGCGCATCGAGGTCGTCCGGCTCCGGAGCGAAGGCGTCCGGCCAGACCGGAGGGAAGCCGTAGACCTCGCCGGGCACCGTGAGTGCGCTGGGGTGGCCGAGCACGACGTCGCCGTAGGGCACGCGGAGTGCCTTCAGCGCCACGCGCGCGGTGAAGGCGAGGTGGTCGACCACGATCGCGTCGGGCTGCACCTCGTCGAGGATCACGCGCAGGAGCGCGGCGACGCCGGACGGATCCCAGAGCAGGTCGGTGAGCCGTTCCCGCGCCTGGTAGGCGAGGGTCGGGACCATCCCGCGCCGGGTGGCGTCGAAGAAGCCGCGGAGGGACGCGCCCTCGTCGGGCGCCTGCTCCTCCGCGCGGATCGTGCCCGGGTTGGAGCCGCGCCCCAGCCGGAGCGCGATGTGCTCGAATCCGAAGCCGTCGACGATGGAGCGCGTCGCGTCGCCGGTGGCCACGACGACGCGCTCGCCCGCCTCCTGCCACGCTGTGCCGAGGGTCGCCAGCGGCAGCAGGTGCGACGCGTAGTCGGGGCTGATGATCAGCAGGGTCACGAGGCCCCCAGCACGAGCGGCGAGCGGAGAGGACGCTCCTGGTCCGCGGTCGCGTGCGCGTAGACGCCCGAGAGGGCATGAGCCATGGCCTGCACCGTGTAGCGCTCGGCGACCATCGCGTGCCCGCGGGCCGCGGCGTGCTCGCCGAGAGGCCCTCCTGCGAGATCCAGTGCGGCGGCGGCGCCGGCGGCGAGCGCCGCGGGGTCGGCGGTGTCGACCAGGAAGCCGGTCTCCCCCTCCTCGACGTAGGTCGCGGGCCCGCCTGTCGCCGGAGCGACGACGACCAGTCCTGCGGAGAGCGCCTCGAGGAGGGCGATGCCGAACTCCTCCTTGACGCTCGCGCAGACGTAGGCGCCTCCCGGAGCAGAGAGCCCCGGTCGGCCGTGCCGGATCGCGCCGAGCCAGCGGGCCACGGTCCCGTTCGGGCGGTGGCCGGCCAGGAGCAGCCCGTCGGACGCGACGGCGCGGATGCGGTCGAGCTGCTCGCGCTCGTCGGGACTCGGGTCGGCGAGGTCGCCGCCGACCAGGAGCAGGTTGGCGCGCTCCCGGAGCGAGGGGTCGGACGCCCAGGCCCCGGCGAGCGCCGCCATCCCCTTCACCCGGTGCAGGCGGCCCACGCTGAGCAGCAACGGGAGGCCGCGGCGGTGCTCGGGCAGCTCCTCCAGCAGGAGGTCGAGCGAGGCCAGGTCGCCGCCCTCGTCCAGCGCGACCGGCTCACCGGCGGCGGAGGCCCGTGCGGCCGACTCGCCGCGCTCGACCAGGCCGACGTCGATCCCCTCCGGGACGATCGTGTGCCGCTCCGGGTGCGCGGTGATGTCGACGCCGATCAGCTCGCGGATGGTCGCCGCCAGCTCCTCCCGCGGGAACAGGACGGTGTGCGCGGCGTCGGCGGCCAGGCGCTGCACCAGGCGCACGCGGAACCAGAAGTGCTCGGCGGCGTCGCGCTCGCCGAAGTCCGCGCGGGTGAGGGCGCCGGACGCGTCCAGGCCCGCGATCAGGGCGTGCGGGTCCGGAGCGAGGGTGAACACGACGGGGATCTCCAGCTCCCGGGCGACCGCGGCCGCCGCGAGGGATCCGACGTCCGCCATGCGCAGGTGCAGCACGTCGACCCGGCCGGCCGCGCGCAGGATCCGGCGGATGCCGCGCTCGGCGGCGATGCGGCGGCTCCACGCCTGGGGCATGGCCACGGGCGGCCCCACGAACGGGACCGGAGCGAAGCCGTGGCCGGAGTCGGGCAGCTCGCCGAGCGCGCGCTCGGCCTCGGCCGGAGTCCCGCGCGAGAGCGTGAGCACCCGGTCGATGCCCTCCTGTTCGACGAGCGAGTCGCCCAGGCGCACCAGCAGGGTCGCGATGCCGCCGTTGTCGCCGGCGCCCACCCGCGTCAGGGTGCCGTCGATGTCGGCGTGGACGAAGAGCTGCGCGACCGTCGGCCCTGCCTCCACGGCCGGTGCGGGGGCGAGGTCGCCGAGGGCGAGCCGGGCGAGGGGCCCGATGGGCGCCGCCTCCTCGGCCAGGCCGGTGAGCAGGAGCTCGGCGTCGTCGGAGCCGCGCTCGCCGAGCGCGTCCGTCGCGGCGGCCCGCGCCTCCAGCCCCTCCGCGCGATCGGCGGCCACGTGCAGGAGGGTGCGCTCGGCGATCGCACCGGGCACGAGGCCCAGGGTCTCGACGAGCCGCGCCCGGGCCGCCGCTTCGCGCTCGCCGAGCAGCGCGCCCTCGAGCGCGACGGCGACGAGGTCGGGGGTCGAGGAGGCCCAGAGCAGGACGGTGCGCTGCGCGAGCATGCCGGAGAAGCCGCCGTCGCGGACCAGGCGCAGCAGCGGCCCGAGCGCGGCGGGGCGGGGCAGGCGCCCGCCGAAGGCCCAGGCGGCGTGCTCGCGGAGGTACGGGCGCTCGTCCTCGAGCAGCATCAGCAGCGCGAGGTCGGCCTCCTCGTCGAAGACCTGCGCGAGCGAGTGCACGGCCGCGATCGCGGTGAGCTGGTCCGAGGGGTCCAGGGCTGCGCGGGTGAGCAGGCGCACCGCGCGGCCGCCGCCGTCGCTCACTGCGGCGACCGTCAGCTCGTCGGCCATCCGGACTGCCTCGAGCAGAGTGGGAGCGGCGCGCACGGCGTCGAGAGCGGTCTGCGTGGCCATGGTTCACCTGGTCTGTCGGAGCGGAGAGTGCGACGGAGCGCGACTCCCGACCGCTGGAGCGGCCCAGGAGGAGCGGACCGGTACCGAGCATGCCGCGTGGGCGGCTGGGATTTCGCCACTTGCGTCGGATCTCCTCCCGCGGTACGGCTTCCTGTCAAGGGGGTGATGGCCGCAGTTCGTTTGCGCAACGCGCGAGGATCCTCAGCCGCGGGTCCACTCCAGGAGCCGCTCGACCGGCCAGGTGGTCACGATCCGCTCCTCCGGGACGCCGAGCCGCTCCGCCCGCTCGGCCCCGTAGTCGAGCAGGCCCAGCTGGCCCGGAGCGTGCGCGTCGCTGTCGATCGAGAACAGGCAGCCCTCCTCGAGCGCGAGCGCGATCAGCTCGTCCGGCGGGTCCTCGCGCTCGGGGCGGGCGTTGATCTCGACCGCGGTGGAGTGGTCGGCGCACGCGCGGAACACGGCCCGGGCGTCGAAGGTCGACGGCGGGCGGGTGCCGCGCTCGCCCGACACCAGCCGCCCCGTGACGTGGCCGAGGACGTCGGTCCGCGGATCCGAGGCAGCCGCGACCAGCCGGGCCGTCATCTCACGGGAGGGCAGCCGAAGCTTCGAGTGGGCGCTCGCGACGACCACGTCGAGGCGGTCCAGCAGCTCGTCCGTCTGGTCGAGCGCGCCGTCCTCGAGGACGTCCACCTCGATCCCGCTGAGCAGCCGCAGGGGCCCGGTGTCGAGGCCCGCGAGATGGGCCAGCTGCTCCTCCAGCCGCTCCGCGCTGAGACCGTGGGCGACCCGGAGCCGCGGCGAGTGATCGGTGAGCGCCAGGTACTCGTGGCCGAGCGCGCGGGCCGCGTCCGCCATCGCGAGGACGGGCGTCGCCCCGTCGGACCACTCGCTGTGGCTGTGGAGGTCGCCGCGCAGCCGTCCCCGCAGCGCGCTCGCGGGCGGAGGAGCCGAGCCGCGCAGCTCCGCGAGGTAGTCGGGCACCCGGCCCGACCGCGCCTGCTCGATCACCGTGAAGGTCGTGTCGCCGATCCCGGAGGCCCGCCGCACGAGGGCGAGGTCGTCCCGCTCGGCGGACGCCATCCCCTCCAGCACCGCGGCCGCGCGGCGGAACGCCTTCGCCCGGTAGCGGGAGGCCCGCTCCCGCTCGAGCAGTGCCGCGATCTCCTCGAGTGCCGCTATCGGGTCCATGCGCCCGGTCTACCACGGCGCCCGCCGCGCCCTCACCCCCTCGACGGCGGCGCCGGCTCCGGCCCCCGGCCTCGCCGCGCCGCGGCCCCGCCCCCGGTCCCGGCCGCTCGACGCTGGGAACCGGCCGAGCCCCGTTGCCGACCGCAACGATCGAGATATATCGTGACTCTCGTCCACTCGCGATGTATCGCGTTTCAGAAAGGCACCCCGGTGCAGGAGGAGGAGCTCATGTCCCTCGAGAAATGGCTCGTACAGGCCGGCGAGACGAAGGTCATCGACCTCGACGTCGTCCGCTCGGTCAAGGTCGCCCTCGTCGGCGGCCAGATCGACGTCATCGCCCACGACGAGCCGACCGCCCGCGTGGAGGTCCACAGCGTCGACGGCCGCCCGCTCAAGGTCTCGATGGACGGCGACCGCCTCGAGATCGACCACGTCCAGCTCCGCTGGGACACCATCGTCGACGTCGTGAAGGGCCTCGGCCGCCGCGGCGACCGCGCCGACATCAGCCTCCTCGTCCCCCGCGGCGTCGACCTGAAGTTCGACACCGTCTCGGCCGACGGCCTGGTCTCGGGCCTCCACAGCGACGCCCGCGTCTCGACGGTCGGCGGCGACATCGTCGTCGACGGCCTGCACGGCGACATCGAGGTGAACACCGTCCACGGCGAGCTCTCGGTCCGCAGCCACACCGGCCGCGTCACCGCGCGCACCGTCTCCGGCGACGTCACCGCGACCGGCGAGCTCACCCGCTTCACCGTCGACGGCGTCTCGGGCAGCGTGTTCGTCGACGCCGAGGGCACCCCCGACCGGATCCAGGCCAACACCGTCAGCGGCGACCTCACGATCCGCGTCGACGAGGGGCTCGGCGCCCGCTACCGCATCAACACCGTCTCGGGCACGCTCCAGCTCGACGGCTCCGTCGTCAAGGGCACCTTCGGCCGGGGCTTCACCTCGACCACGGGCTCGCTCGACTCGAAGTGGGTCGACGTCGCCGCCAACTCCGTCTCGGGAGACGTGGTCGTCGTCCGCCGGTCCGTCGCCGCGTCCTCCGCCTCGGTGGGCGAGGGCTGGGGCTCCCCCGGCACCGGCCCGGCCGACGACCGCCGCCCGATGGACGGGAGCTCGCTGTGAGCCCCGTCTTCGCGCACGGCCGCCTGCGCCTCTACCTGCTCAACCTCCTCGCCGAGTCGCCGCGCCACGGCTACGAGCTGATCCAGGCCCTCAGCGAGCGCTTCGGCGGCACCTACGCGCCCAGCGCCGGCACCGTCTACCCGCGCCTCGCGAAGCTGGAGGAGGAAGGACTCGTCACGAAGGAGGCCGACGGCCGCAAGACGGTCTACTCCATCACCGACGCCGGCCGCGCCGAGCTCGCGAACCGCGCGACCGACCTGGGCGACATCGAGGAGGAGCTCACCGACTCCGTCCGCCGGCTCGCCGACGAGGTCCGCCTCGGCGTCGCGGAGGCGATGAAGAGCCTCCGCGCCGACCTGGCCAGCGCCGCGCGCGACTCGCGGGAGCCCGGACGCCGACCGGAGCACTCCGCCGAGGAGCCGCGCCCGCAGGACACGTCCGGCACCCCCTCCGAGCAGCCCGCGCCGGAGCAGGCCGCGCCCGCCTCGCCCGACGCGCGCACCGCCTCGCGGATCGCCCTGCGCGACGCCGAGGTGCTGCTCACCGAGTTCCGCGACGAGCTGCGCGCGGAGCTGCGCACCGCCGCCTCCTCGGGATCCGTGACGACCGCGAGCGTCGACGCCCTGCGCGCCGCGCTCGACGAGGCCCGCGCCTCGGTCCGCTCCACCCTGGACTGAGCCCGGACACCGTACCGCCGGGAGGGCGGGGATCCAGCCCGGGGTCCCCGCCCTCCCGGCGCTACTGCCGCCCGACCGCCAGCGCCTCCTCCTCCACGTCGAGGAACGCCAGAGCGCTCACCACCGCCGGCTCCTGGTACCGCCCCTCGGAGCGCGCGCGGAGCACCGCCTCCCGCTCGGCCGCGATCATCACGCGCCGGAGCCGGTTGTAGGCCTGCGGGAGCGGCTCCACGCCCTCGCCCTCCGGCGGGTTCTCCAGGGCGTCGGCGAGGAACGTCGCGTTCCGCCGCAGCCGGTCGAGCACGCGGTCCTCCACTCCGTCCTGCGGCTCCGCGTCGAGCCGGGCGAGGCCGGCGGCCTGCGCCTCGGCGAGCAGCATCTGCTTCTCGACGTGCTCCTGCATCTCGTTCGGGGCCGGGAGCTTCAGGGCGCGGACGAGCCGCGGGAGCGCGAGCCCCTCGACGAGCGTCCCCGCCACCACGATGAAGGCGAGGAACTGCAGGAACGCGCGCTGCGGCGTCTCCGCGGGCAGGAGGAACGCGGCGGCGAGGGTGACCACGCCGCGGATGCCCGCGAACGACACCCCGATCGCGGTCGGCCAGGTCCACCCGCGCTGCTGCAGCCGGCGCGGACCGTGCCGGAACAGCAGCGTCGTCATGCACATCCAGGCCACGCGGCTCCCGACCAGCGCCGCGAGCACGGCCGCGCCGATGCCGACCGTCTGCCAGACCCCGATGCCCGAGTCGGCCGTCGCCCCCACCACCGACGACAGGCTGAGCCCGATGAAGAGGAACACCGCGTTCTCGAGCAGGAACTGGATCGTCCGCCAGTTGAGCGACTCCGCGATCCGCGCCTGCGCCGACTGGATGACCGGCGCCCGGTAGCCCAGGTAGAGCCCCGCGACCACGACCGCCAGCACACCGGAGCCGTGCAGCAGCTGCGCCGGGATGAACGCGACGTAGGGCGTCACCAGCGAGAGGCTCGTGTCCAGGACGGACGACTGCACCTGCTTGCGCACGAACCCGAGCAGCACGGCGATGCCGATCCCGACCCCGCCGCCCACCGCCACGGCCAGCACGAAGTCGAGCGCGATGCGCCCGGGAGTCACCGTGCTGACGATCGCCAGGAGGGAGGCGTTCAGCGCCACCAGCGCGGTCGCGTCGTTGAGGAGGCTCTCGCCCTCGAGCACCGTGAGCATGCGCCGCGGCAGGCGGAGCCGCCCCGCGATCGCCGTGACCGCCACCGCGTCCGTGGGCGCCACGATCGCGCCGAACGCGAGGGCCGCGGCGACCGTGATCGCCGGGACGACCATCCAGGCCACCGCGCCGACCACCGCGACCGTGAAGACGACGAGCCCGACCGACAGCAGGAGGATGCTGTCGCCACGAGCGCGGACGTCGAGGACGGAGGTGCGGATCGCAGCCGCGTAGAGCAGCGGCGGCAGGATCCCGAACAGCACCACGTCCGGCTCGACCACCACCTCCGGGATCCCGGGGACGAAGGAGGCGAGGGCTCCGACGGCGACGAGCGCCACGGGAGCGGACCAGTTCACCCGCCCCGACAGCCCGGTGACCAGGACGGTCACCACCACGAACGAGACGATCCAGACGATCGCGACGACGGGCTCCTCCATCGCGTCACTCCTCCCGGGCGTCCGCGCGCCACGGCCCCATTGTGGCCGCCCGGAGAGCAGCCCGGACAGCCGCCGGGAGGGTGCGGCTAGCGGCCGGCCTCGTGGATGTCGCGCGCCTTGGTGACCTTCGCCGGGTCCACTGGGTTCATGCCGAGGACGATCTTGCCGCGCGAGTGGCGCTTCTCGAGGTCGTCGAAGGCGTCCTGCACCTGGTCGAAGGGGTAGAAGCCCGAGACGAGCACCCGCAGCTTCTGCTCGCCGACGAGGCCGACCAGCTCGCCGAGGATCTCGGTGTCGCGCTGGGCGGTCTCGGCGTCGGGCCAGACGGCGCGCAGCTCGATCTCCTTGCGGTCGTCGCTGGAGTGGAAGCGGCCCGCCGCGATGCCGAGCTCGTCGGCGAGGGCGTCGTTCTCCCCGCCGAAGTTGTCGAGGAACACCGTGACCCCGCCGGGCGCCGCGGCCCGGATGCGGTCGGCGATCCCGTCGCCGTAGACCACCGGCTTCACGCCGATCTGGCGGAGGTAGTCGAAGTTGCGCTCGCCGCAGGTGCCGATCACGGTCGCGCCGCGGAGCTTCGCCAGCTGGATCTCGAGGCTGCCCACTCCTCCGGCCGCGGCGGAGACGAGGACGGTGTCGTCCGGTCCGACGTGCGTGGCCTCGAGCGCGCGCCACGCGGTCACTCCGGCGAGGAACAGCGCGCCGCCGACCTCCCAGCTCACGGAGGCGGGCTTGGCGACGAGGTTGCGGCGCGGCACCACGACGTGGGTCGCGTGGGAGCCGACGAGCGCGTGGCCGACCACGTCGCTGCGGAGCTTGATGTCGGTGACGCCCTCGCCGAGGGCGACGACGACGCCCGAGAAGTCGGTGCCCTGGCGCATCGGGAAGGCCGCGGAGTGGTCGGAGTCGAACTGGCCCTGCCGGATGAACGCCTCCATGTGGTTCACCCCGGCGGAGAGCACCTCGACCAGCACCTCGCCCGCCCCGGGCTTCGGCCGCTCGACCTCGGCGATCTCGAGGACGTCCGCGTCGCCGAAACGGCTGTACTGGACGACGCGGGCGGCGGTGGGGCTCAGACGGGACATGCGCTCATCATCCGCCCCCGCCGCCCGAAGCCCCTGACCCCCGAACGGGGGCGTGCGACTCAGGAGGGGTCGCTCGGGCAGTACAGCTGGGTGCGCGGACCGGAGCGGTCGATGACGTGCTCGGACATCGGCCGGCCGCAGAGCGGGCATGCCTGCCCCGCGGGCGCCTCCTGCTCGGGCTGGTCGTACGGGCCGAGCGGCGGCGGGCCGATCCAGGGGAACAGCCGCGCGTTGAAGCGCTGGTAGAGGGAGCCGGTCTTCTTCCGCGTCATATCCTTAGTGTACTAACCATCAGGGCACGATGAGAGGATGACGTCGTGGAATCCGACCCGCTCGCCCTCCAGAACCAGGTCTGCTTCTCCCTCGCCGTCGCGGCGCGCACCGTCATCGGGCTGTACCGCCCCGTGCTCGAGCCGCTCGGACTCACGCATCCGCAGTACCTCGTGATGCTCGCGCTCTGGGAGCGCAGCCCCCGCTCGCTCGCCGACCTCGGCTCCGCCCTTCGCCTCGAGCCGGCCACGCTCAGCCCGCTCGTGAAGCGCCTGGAGGCGAGCGGCCACGTCACGCGCGCCCGGAGCAGCGACGACGAGCGCCGACTCGACGTCGCGCTGACCCCCTCCGGGGCGGCCCTCCGCGAGCAGGCCCTGCAGGTTCCTCCGCAGATCGTGGAGCGGCTCGACGTCCCCCTCGAGGAGCTCACCGCGCTCCGCGACAGCCTCACCGGCCTGATCGGAGCCGCGACCCGCGACGGCCGCTGACCCCCCGCTCGGGGCGCCGGCCGCGAGGACGCCGGCCGTCGCTCCCCGCCGCACCGGGAAACTCCCGGTCACAGCGCGGGATCAGCCTCCGCTCGGCCTGCTCCCGGCCGTCTTGACTGCCCCCTCGCACGGAGTAGTGTCATCGCTCGTGACACACGAGGGCCCCCCGTCCGCCGCGGACGGATCATCGGCCGACGCGACCGAGCTGCGTACCGCCAAGCACTTCTTCATCGGCGAGCCGCTCCCCAGCGACAAGCTCGAGGGACAGCTGCTGCAGAAGCGGCTCGCGCTCCCCATCTTCGCCAGCGACCCGCTCTCCTCCGTGGCCTACGCGCCGCAGGAGCTGCTGATGATCCTGCTGCTCGGCGGACTCTCCTTCCTCACCTTCGCCCCCTGGGTGGCCGCGTGCGTGGTCGTCCTCCTCGTCGTGGTGGTGCTGAGCTACCGCCAGCTGATCCGGGCCTACCCGTCCGGCGGCGGCGACTACGAGGTCGCCCGCACCAACCTGGGCGAGACCGCGGGCCTCACGGTCGCCGCCGCCCTCCTCGTGGACTACGTGCTCACCGTGGCCGTGTCGGTCGCCTCCGGAGTCGACAACATCATCTCCGCAGTACCCGAGCTGGCGCCGCTGCGGGTCGAGCTGGCCATCCTCTTCGTGGTGCTGCTGGCGGCCGTGAACCTCCGCGGCGTCTCGGAGTCGAGCCGCGCCTTCGCCGTCCCGACGTACCTCTTCGTCGCGAGCGTCTTCGTCATGGTCGTCGTCGGCCTGGTCCGCACCGCCTTCGGCGACACCCCGGTCGCGGAGTCGGCGGGCTTCACCGTGCAGGGCGAGCAGCTCACGCAGGCGGCCGTCGTCCTCCTGCTGCTGCGCTCCTTCGCCAGCGGCTGCGCGGCACTCACGGGCGTCGAGGCCATCTCGAACGGTGTGCCCGCGTTCCGCGCCCCGAAGGTCAAGAACGCCCAGCGCACCCTCGTCGCGATGGGCACGATCGCGATCGTGCTCTTCGTCGGCCTGACCGCCCTCGCCCTGCTCTCGAACGTGCACTACGCCGAGAACGCCTGCCATCTGGTGGGCTTCGCCGACTGCGCCACGACCCCGCAGCGCTCCGTGATCGCGCAGGTCGCCGCCGCCACGTTCGGCAACAACACGATCCTGTTCTTCATCATCCAGGCCGCGACCGCCGCCGTCCTTCTCCTCGCGGCGAACACCGCGTTCAACGGCTTCCCGCTGCTGGGCTCCGTGCTGGCCCGCGACGGCTACGCGCCCAAGTCGCTGAACACCCGCGGCGACCGCCTCATCTACTCCAACGGAGTGATCATCCTGGCGCTCGTCGCCGCGATCATCCTGCTCGTCTACCAGGCCTCGCTCACGAGCCTCGTGCAGCTGTACATCATCGGCGTCTTCGTCTCGTTCACGCTCGGGCAGTCGGGCATGGTCAAGCACTGGGTGCGGATGATCCGCAACGGCGAGGGCTCGCGCACCGTCTACACGAGCCTGGCCATCAACCTGTTCGGCGCGACGCTGACGTTCGCGGTGCTCGTCGTCGTCACGATCACGAAGTTCACCCACGGCGCCTGGCTCGTCTACCTGGTGATGCCGATCCTCGGCGTCCTGATGGCCGGCGTCTACCGCTACTACCGCGACGTCGAGAAGGAGATCGAGGTCGACCCGACCACGACCTTCGGCGCCAACGGCGACCACGCGATCGTGCTGGTGGGCCGGATGAACAAGCCCACGCTGAAGGCGCTCGACTACGCCATCGCGGCGCGGCACGAGACGCTGGAGGCGGTGCACTCCTCCATCGACGACGCGCAGACCGCGCAGCTGAAGGCCGACTGGGCGCAGATGGACATCGAGGTGCCGCTGCGCTGCGTGGCCTCTCCCTATCGCGACATCTCGTACCCGCTGATCAAGTACATCAAGGCCCACCGCCTCGAGCACGGCTCCGAGATCACCACCGTCTACATGCCGCAGTACATCGTCGGGCACTGGTGGGAGGCGTTCCTCCACAACCACAAGTCGCGGCGGATCCGCCAGAAGCTCCTGCTGGTGCACGGAGTGACGGTGGCGCTGGTGCCGTGGCTGCTCGACTCGTCCGAGCTGATCTACGGACGCCGCTCCCGGCCGATCCCCGGCCAGACGCGCCGCGGCGAGCCGGTGCGCCCGGTGACCCGCCGCCCGATCCCGCCCGCGTCCTCGCTCCCCCAGGGTGCCGCCGGCGAGGGCGCTCCGCGCATCCCGCAGCGCCCGGCCGCGCAGAACCGGCCGCGCTCGAAGCGGCGCTGAGGCGGCGGGAACTCCGAGCCGGCGGGGGCCCGGAAACGGGTAGAGGGCCCGCGGCGTGTGCCGCGAGCCCCCGATTTCCCCTTAGTGCCTTCCCCCGAAGGCGGCCCGCCCCAACGGGCCGTGTCCGACGCTATCGGTGGGCTATGCACCGGCGCATCCTCCTCGCGACGGATGCCCGTGCTCCCTTGAGACGACAGGCTCGTCCTCCGTCGTCTCAGACGACGGCCCCGCGCACCCGTCGGCCGGTGAGCCACCAGACCGCCGCGACGGCGACCGCGGCCGCCGCGCCGCCGCCCACGAGCAGGATCGCCGCCCGCACCACGTGGGCCCGGTAGGCGGCGTCGAGCGGATCGATGCCCGTACCCGCCAGCACGATCCCGGCGGGCACCACCGCGGCCGCGAGCACCACGGCCGCGGCCGCGATGCGCACCGGCTGCCGGCCGTCGGAGCGGAGCTTCCGGGGACGGCGACCGACGTACCAGACCACCGCGCCGATCCCGAGCCCGAGCAGCCCGAGCACACCGCTCGCGTACTGCGCCCATCGGAAGCCGGGGAAGGGCCCGAGCTCCTTCTGCAGCAGCGGGATCGCCGAGACGAAGAGGCCGCCCCGGTGAGTGAAGCCGTCCCACATCACGTGGCTGGCGGCTCCGATCGCGATGCCGGCGGCCGCGAAGACGAGCACGCGGATCCACGCGGCGGCCCCGCGGGGCGGCGTGCGCCGGGGACGCAGGCGCGAGCGGACCAGCGCGGGCGCGAGGTCGCGCCAGGCCGGAGCGACGACCGCGCTCCACAGCGCGAGGCCGAGCATCCCGAGCAGCAGGTCGACGGTGACGACGCCGAGGAGGGAGTGGGTGGACTCGCGGGCGACGGCGATCGGGAGGTACATGCCGATGTCCGGGACCATCGCGCCGATGGCCACGGCCGCGGCGGGGATCCGGCCGTTCGAGAACGCGAGCGCGACGACGGCGTGGCTCGGCGTGAAGGGCATGACACGCACGCTATCCCGGCAACGCGACCGGCGAGTGTCCGCGTCGCGAAGCGCGGGTCACCGATCGCGGTCCGGCTCCTGCGCTCCGCTCCGGCTCGTCGGTCTCCCGGGGCCGGCGGTCAGCCCGAGGAACGTGATCCCCAGGACGAGGAACACCGGCCAGACCGGATTCCCGAGGACCGCGAAGACCGCTCCCGCCGCGAGGAACAGCGGACCCGTGACCGCGTTCCAGCGCCGGGACGCCTCCTCCGACGACATCCGACCCGAACCCTTCCCGTCCTGTGCGCGCGCCATCCCTCCACGCTAGATCGCCTCCGCGGGGCCCGCCTCCCCCGTCCGGCGGAGCCGCGCGCTCGGGGAGCTCCGAGCGCGGCGACCGTAGAATCGTCCGGAAGTCCGGCCCTCCGGGCCCAGCGGCGACGGATCGGAGCGGGTGTGCGGAAGGCGTTCGCGATCCTCCGCCTGGCCCTCGCCGGGCTGGGCGCGGTCGGACTCGTCGGCGACTTCTTCTACACGCTGGGCTTCCGCGCGTTCCAGATCGACAACTTCTTCGCCTACTTCACGACGCAGTCGAACATGGCCGGGGTCGTGGTGCTCGGCCTGTCCGGCCTGGTCGCCCTCGCGCGCGAGCGGGAGCCGCGCTGGCTCAGCACCGTGCGGGCGCTCGTGCTCACCTACATTGTCGTGTCGGGGATCGTCTTCGGGCTGATCGCGGTCGAGGCCAACAACCGCGGCGTGCGGGTCGACGTGCCCTGGTCGAGCGCGCTCCTGCACTTCGTGATCCCGACGCTCGCGATCCTCGACTGGATCCTCGGACCCGGCCGCCGCCCGGTCGCCTGGCGCGGGGCGCTGACCGTGCTCGGCTTCCCGATCGTCTGGGGCGTCATCACCCTGGTCCGCGGGGCCCTCATCGGCTGGTACCCGTACTTCTTCCTCGACCCCGGCCAGGTCGACGGACCCGTGATGTTCGTGCTCTACGACGTGATCGTGCTGAGCCTGATCTCCGGCATCGCCGCGTTCGTCCTCGCGCTCAGCCGGGTGCGGCCGCTCGGGGCGGCGCACGCGTCGGAGTGGAGGGGGCCGCTGGCGCGGCTCCGCGAGCTCGTCAGCCGGGGACGACGGCGAACGGCTCGAGCGCCGTCTGCGCGAGGGTGACCAGCTCGTCGTCGCTGAGATCCTGCAGCGAGAGGGCCTGATCCGCTCCGACCAGCCCGACGAGCACCGCCTCGCCGGTCGACGGCTGAAGATTGAGCCACTCGGTGATGCCCGCCTCGGAGCCGACGAGCGACCAGCGCGCGGGGGCGTCGGCCTCCCAGAACGCCTCGTCGAAGCGCAGCCACAGCGTCTCGACGACGCCGGAGCCGAGGGCCGCGACGGCCGCGCGCTGCGCGAACGGGAGCGGCGGGTCGAAGGCGATCGCGTCGGTCTGGAGCACCCCGATCGGCACGGTGACCAGCACCCGGTCGGCTGTGAACGACTCGCCGGTGCCCAGGCGGATGCTGACGCCGGTGTCCGTGTAGCCGATGCCGCTCACCACGGCGCGCAGCGAGACCTCGACGTCGGCGAGCAGCGTGTCGACCAGAGGCGCGAGCCCGTCGGTCAGCAGCGCGTCGCCGGAGTCGTCGCTCAGCTCCTCCGCGGTCGTGGCGGCGGAGGCGTCGCCCAGTCCGTACCAGGAGGAGAGCTCCTCGGGAGCGGCGCCGGTGCGCAGCGCGGTCGTCCCGGCGAGGTGCGCCGCCACGCGGGCGGCGTCGCCGTCGCCGGAGCCCGGCTCGGCCTCGGCGGGATCGGGCGCTCCGGAGCCGGCGAACGACTCGGCGAGCGCCAGGTCCTCCGGCTGCTCCGCTCCCCACTCGAGAGCACGGGTCAGGGCGTCGGCACCCGTGGTGCCGGTGTCGAGAGCCGCGCCGTCGGCGTCGCTCGAGCGGACGTCGGCGAGGTCGACCGCGGTCGTGACGACGCCCGCGTCCGCGATGCTCTCGCGCAGGGCGGCTCCCGCGCCGGTGAGCGCCCAGGCTCCGGTCTCGACGGCGATCGGCCAGCCGTCCGGAGTCGCGGTGGCGATGCGGCCGCCGGTGCGCTCGCGCGCCTCGACCACGGTGACGTCGAAGCCCGCGTCGGCCAGGCGCCGCGCGGCGACCGCTCCGGCGAGGCCGGCCCCGACGATCGCGATCCGCTCGCCCTCGTCGGCGACGGCGCTGATCTCGGCGGCCGCGCGGACCCCGGAGCTCCAGGCGCCCTGGAGCGTGCCGGGCGCCTCCGTGTCGGTGGCCTCGCCCGCGAGGAAGACGCGGTCGAGGACCGCGGTGCCCAGGTCGGTGCGGTGCTGCGGCGTCGCGCCGACGGGCAGGTACGAGACGGAGCCGAGCGCGTACGGATCCTCGGCCCAGGCGGAGCGCACGAAGGCGGCCGGCGCGGGGACGGCAGTGGTGCTCGGCGTGGGCACGGGGGCCTTCGTGACGGAGCGGGTCGGCGTCGGACGCGACGGCGTGCAGCCCGCGAGGGCCAGGAGCCCGACTCCCGTGGCGGCTCCCGAGAGGAAGAGGCGGCGTCCGATCGTCATCCCGGACATCCTACGTTCTCGGCGTTCGGCCGGGGCGGCGCGGGCGGCGTGGTGCTGACGCCACCCTGGCACGCGGCCCGCTTCGAGGTGCGGGGTGACGGCGGGACGGCGGGACGGCGAGCGGATAGCGTCGGGGCAGCGCGGACCGGGCCGCGGCGACGGGGGACGCGGCATGGACACGACACGGACGCGGACCGCGACGACGACGGCCGGGGCCCCTCCCCGCGGTCACCTCCACGCGGTGCTGCTCGGCGCGCTGGGCATGATCGTGGTCCCGCTGCTCATCGTCCTCGCGACCACGGCCTGGTCCTCCCCCGGACCGGAGGAGTACGTCCGCATGGCGCTCGGCTCGGTGGTCGCGGCGTGCGTCTCGGTGGTCGGCGCCTGGTGGCTCGCCTTCGAGCGGCGCAGCGCCGGGGCACCCGGCCGCACCTGGTTCTGGGGCGTCGCCTGCCTCGTCACGGTCAGCGCGGTCTCGACCGTCGGAGCCGCCGCCGACCGCCTCACCGGCCTGATCACGAGCTGAACGGGTGGACGTCCTGGCGTGGTCACCGCGCTCGCCTCACTCCTCGGCGACCGCCCCGATGGTCCCGAGTCCCTCCCCGAGCGAGCGGCAGCAGCATCGGAGCCGGTGACCGCCCCGACGAGACGACCGAGCGGCTCCGGCTGTTCCGTCCCGCCGAGGGCGATCTGGACGAGCTGTGGCGGCTGTACTCCGACGAGCGGATCGCGGCGGGCGACCCCCTCCTCCGACACGGCTCCGTCGAGCAGACCGGGCGGTGCTCGCCCGCCGGACGGCGCAGTGGGCACGGGACGACCTCAGCAGCTGGGTCGTCCGGCTGCGGGGTCCCGAGGGCGGCGCGGACGGCGCGATCGGGATCGGCGGATGCACCCTCCTCGCCGACACGGCCTGGAACGTCGCGTTCACCGTCCATCCGGACCACTGGGGCAGGGGGGTACGCCCAGGAGGTCGCCTCCGCAGGCATCGCGCGGGCGCGGCGGCTCCGACCCGAGCTCCCCGTGACCGCGGTCGTCGCGGAACGGAACGAGCGATCGCACCGCACGGTCGCTCGACTCGGTCTCGAACGGAGGTGGGCGGGGCCCGACGCGCACAGCCCCGACCCCGCGGCTCGCATCGTGCTCTCCTCCGACCGCCTCCTCTCCGAGGACGAGATCGGCCGCCTCACGAGCTGAGGGGCGCCGCGTGGCGCTGATTTCCGCCGGCAGCAGCGGAGCCGAGACGCCTGGGCGAGACCGCGACGTCACGTTCCGATGCGCCTCCCGTCCCCATCTTTCTTCCCGGCGGGCGGCGCTGCGCGCGAGTGGGTGGGTGGGCGGCTCGGCACTCGCGCTGACCCTCCTCGCGATCGCGCTCGGCGGTCGGCTGGCGAAACCGGGCGGGAAGGGCGCGTAGGCCCTCACGCCGCGGTGCATCCGCGGCCCGTCACCGCGAGGCGCGTTAGCGTCGTCGGATGGCGAGCATCACGTACCCCGCGCCCCTTCGCGTCGGAGGCCGGGTGGAGGTGCCCGCGCCCTCGATGGGAGTCCCCGCGCACCTGCACGACCGGCTGCAGGACGCTGCGCGCCGACTCGGCTCGGCGGGATACGACGTCCGGGTCCGGCCGCACGCCCTCCTCGGCGGACTCGCTCCGGCGTCCGCCGCGGATCGGGCGGCCGACCTGCACGACGCCTTCCGGAGCGGGGACGCGGTCCTTCCTCCATGGGGCGGCGAGCTCGCCGTCGAGCTGCTGGAGAGGCTCGACTGGCACGCCCTCGCGGAGGCCCGGCCCTGGTTCGTCGGCTGGTCGGACGTCTCGACGCTGCTCCTGCCCCTGACGACGACGACCGGGCTCGCGACGATCCACGGCGCCAATCTGATGGACGAGCCGTGGGAGCTGCCGGTCGGGTTCCACCGCTGGACGGAGGTCGCCGGCCTCGAGCCCGGAGCCGCGTTCACGCAGCACGCCGCGCCGCGACGCCGGAGCCGTCCGTGGGGTGCGTGGGCGGACGAGCCGCTCGACCGCGATCGGGCCTACGAGGAGCCGACCCGCTGGCGCTCGCTCGACGGGTCAGCGGACGCGGCGATGTCCGGCCGCTTGATCGGCGGATGCCTCGAGACGGTGTCCCTGCTCGCGGGCACGCCCTACGGCGACGTTCCGGGCTTCGCTCGCCGGCACGCGCCGGAGGGCACCGTCGTCTACCTGGAGGCGGCCGGGTCCGACTCCGTCTCGGTGCTCCGGATGCTCACCTCCCTCCGCCTCGCGGGGTGGTTCGAGCAGGCGACCGGCGTCCTGATCGGCCGGACCGAGGGCGCGTCCCTGCCCGAGCTGAGCCAGGAGGACGCGGTGCGGCGCGCTCTCGGCGATCTCGGCGTGCCGGTGATCCTCGACGTCGACACCGGGCACCAGCCGCCGCAGATGCCCCTGGTCAACGGCGCGCTCGCCGAGATCGCGCTGAGCGGGCCGACGGCCTCGATCACGCAGCGGCTCGTGCCCTGACGGCGCGTGCGGAGAGATCCCGTCGAGCAGTGCCACCTCGCGGCACGGCCGCCGCCGCTCCCGGCCCTCCTCCGCCCGCCGAGCGCAAGGCCGAGCGGCGGGGAGGCGCCGAGTGGTAGACCTGGGGGCATGAGCAACGACATCCGCGCACTCGCCGAGGGCGAGAGCTACCTCGCCTTCTTCCAGGGCGGGCCGTTCGACGGCCAGACCGAGAACCGCGTCAGCACCGAGGGGGGCTACGAGAAGGAGGTCGACGTCTACGCCGCCGTCGACGGCCAGGAGACGCACCTCGTCTACAACGCCGTCTCCGCCAAGGAGGTCGGCGAGGCGGTCCACGTGACCTACTCGATCGACACGCCCGACTCCGACCCGATCGAGGACCCGGAGGACCGTGGCGGCGGATTCCAGTAGTCCGCACCACCCTTCGGATGCCGCTCCGGCGTCGCGCTCAGCGCGGCCGGGGCGGCATCGGCATGTGAGGACGCGCCACTCCGGAGACCACGCCTCCCGCCGCTCCTAGGATGATGGTTCCTCACTGTCTCGGCCGATTCAGGTCCGCGTTCCTCGGGAGCCGCCGTGTCCGATCCGCTGATCCGCCCGATGCCCCTCCGCGGCGACTCCGCCCGGCACTGGCTGCGGGCCCGCCACGCCGAGGCCGGGCCCGACCCCGCGTTCGCCGTCACCGGGCAGGAGGCGGCCGCCGAGGGCGTGCTCCTCCGGCGGATCTGGCACACGGCCGGCACGATCGACTTCCGCCCGAGCCCCCGCGCCGACCCGGGGTCGGTGGTGCTCCTGCTCCCGCTCGAGGGCGCGTTCACCGTCGCCAGTCGGGAGGAGCGCGAGTTCGTCGGCCGCGGCACCCTCGCGGTGCTGCCCGCCCGATCGGGAGCGACGATCAGCACGAGCGCTCCCAGCTCCCGGCTCGTCCTGGTCGTGCGGCCCTCGGGCGACACGGATCCGCCCGTCGGCCTCACCGTGGTCTCCTCCCCCGCGGCACCGCTGCTGGTCGCCGCCGCGAACGCCGTGCTCGACGCCGGGCTGCCCATGAGCCCCGGGCTGCACACCGCGCTGCGGGGCCTCGCCGCGGCCGTCGTCGCGGACTGACGGGAGCTGTCAACCCTCCCCGCCCCGGCCATCCACTCGCAGGGACGTCCTCGAACATCGAGTGACGCCGATCGTCGGCGCCGGAAGGAGCACTCGCCATGGCCGAGATCACCGCCCACCACGGACTCTTCAAGGACACGGACCTGCACGTCGACGACACCGGCGGATCGGGCCGCCCCGTGGTCCTCATCCACGGCTGGCCCCTCTCGGGCGAGTCGTGGAAGGAGCAGGTCCCTGCGTTCGCCGAGGCCGGCTACCGCGTCGTCACCTACGACCGCCGCGGCTTCGGGCGCAGCGACAAGCCGCTCACCGGCTACAGCTACGACACGCTCACCGAGGACCTGCACACCCTCCTCACCGAGCTCGACCTGCAGGACGTCACCCTGGTCGGCTTCTCGATGGGCGGCGGCGAGGTCGCCCGCTACTTCACGAAGTACGGCGCCGATCGCCTGCACAGCGTCGTCTTCGCCTCGGCCGTCCCGCCGTACCTGATGAAGACGGACGACAACCCGGACGGCCCGCTCGAGAAGGCGCAGGCCGCGCAGATGACCGCGGGCCTCACGAAGAGCGAGGACGACTTCTACGACCAGTTCACCACCGACTTCTTCTCGGTCGACGGCGTGCTGAAGGTGACGGAGGAGCAGCGCCAGGAGGCGATCGCTCTGGCGAAGCAGTCGGCCAAGCACGCGGCCCTCGCCTGCATGACGGCGTTCGCGACCACCGACTTCCGCGAGGACCTGCCCAACGTGTCGGTGCCCGCGCTCGTCATCCACGGCGACGGCGACGGCACGGTTCCGTTCGAGGGCTCCGGCGCCCGCACCCACGCGGCGATCCCCGGCTCCGAGCTGCACGTCGTCCACGGCGCCCCGCACGGAGTGACCGTGAGCCACCCGGAGGAGTGGAACCGCGTCGTCCTGGAGTTCCTCGCGAAGTAGCGGCGGCACTCCCGCATGCTGGTCGAGCAGCCCCGCAGGGGCGTATCGAGGCCCGTCGCACGGACACGGATCTCGATACGCGCCCTGTGCGCTGCTCGATCAGCAGGAACCGGTCACCCACGCGCGATGCTCGCTCAGCAGGAGCCGGAGCCCCCGCGTCAGCCCTTCTCCGCGCCCTCGGTCGTGTTCATGATCCGCCGCTGGAAGACGAAGAACAGGACGGCCACCGGGATCGACATCAGCACCGCGGCCGCGAGCTGCAGCGGGTACTGGTTGCCGGTGCCCAGCTGCCCCGACACGAGCGACGCGACTCCGGTCGTCAGCGTGTTGAGCTCCGGCGACTGCCGAGACACCACGAAGTGCGAGAACTCGTTCCACGAGCCCTGGAACGACAGGATGAACAGCGTCACGATCGCCGGACGCGCCATCGGCACCACGATCGAGCGGAAGGTCCGGAACACCCCGGCCCCGTCGATCCGCGCGGCCTCCTCGATGGAGAGCGGGATCGAGTCGAAGAACTGCTTCATGATGAAGATCCCCGCCGCGTCCACGATCAGCGGGACGATCATCCCCGCGTAGCTGTCGTAGAGGCCGAGCTGCTTGAGGATCAGGAACCGCGGGATCAGCAGCACCACCGCGGGCACGCTCATCACTCCGATGAACAGCGCGAACAGCAGGCCCCGTCCGCGGAAGCGCAGCCGCGACAGCGCGTAGCCGGCCAGCGAGTCGAAGAAGACCCGGCCGACCGTGACGAACACGGTGACGATCACCGAGTTGAGCGTCCACAGCGGCAGCGGCACGTCGGTGAACAGACGCTCGTAGGAGGCGAACGACCAGGTCGCGGGCAGCAGCGACAGCGGGTTCGCGGTGGCGTCGGCGTCCGACTTGAACGACGAGGCGACCGAGATCAGGAACGGGTAGATGTACACCAGCGCCAGCGCGATCAGCAGCAGGTAGCCGCCGATCAGCGACGCGCGGCCGCGGGCGCCGAGGCGGATGCGGCGGTGCGGGACCGGCGCGGCGGGCTCGGGGCTCTCGGGGGCGCGGGTGCCGGGCTCGGTCAGCGCGCTCATCGGATGCCTCCCGCGGTGAGGGTCGTCGCGGCGTCGGCGCGGGCGGCGCGGCGGGGGCGCCGGCGCGGCTCCCCCTTCTCGCGGAGGAGCGCCCGCTGCAGGAGCGTCAGCACGACGATGATGAAGAAGAGGATGAAGGCGATCGCGGCGCCCTGACCCCAGCGGAGGTCCGTGAACGAGGACTCGTAGGCGAGGTACGCCGGCGTGAGCAGCGTCTTGCCCGGCGCCCCTCCTCCGGTGAGGTAGATCTGGTCGAACACCTGCCAGGTGCCGATCAGTCCGAGGGTCAGCACGGTGAAGAGCGTGGGCTTGAGCATCGGCAGGGTGACCGAGAAGAACTTCCGGAGCGGGCCGGCGCCGTCCATGAGCGCCGCCTCGTCGATCTCGGCGCCGATGTTCTGCAGCGCCGCGAGGAACAGCAGCATGAACGTGCCCGAGGTGGTGAAGATCGCCATCGTGATCAGCACGCACATCGCGACGGACGGGCCGGACAGCCAGTCCCACCAGGTGAGGCCGAGCGGGGCGCCCGCGGCCAGCGGCCCGGAGCCGTCGACGCCGACGGCGCCCAGGAGCGAGTGCAGGACGCCGGTCGGGTCGGCCATCCAGGTCGGCCCGTCGGCGCCGAACCAGCCGAGCACCGCGTTGACGACGCCGGAGGCGGAGAAGAGGAACAGGAAGATCACGGTGATCGCGATCGAGGAGGTGACGGAGGGGAAGTAGAAGGCGGTGCGGAAGAAGCCCCGGCCCCGCAGGATCCGCCGGTTCACCTGCACGGCGAGGAAGAGCGCGAGCGCGGTCTGCAGCGGCACCACGAGCAGCACGTAGTAGACGTTGTTGCGGATCGCGGTGCCGAAGTCCTTCTGCGCCAGGCCGGAGTCGGTGAGCACCGCGCGGTAGTTGTCGGCTCCGACGAACTGCGCGGTCGGCCCGAGGGGCGAGCCGAGCCCGTTCCAGTTGCTCACGCTGACCCAGAGGGCGAGGCCGATCGGGACGACGAGGAACACGCCGATCACGACGATCGCCGGGAGGGTGAAGAGCCAGCCGTAGCGGGCCTCGTGCCCGCGGATGCCGGAGCGGCGGCTCCGGGGGGCGGCGGTGGTGCTCATCGATGCGTCTCCTTCGACTCACGTGCGCGGGGTGGGGCGTGCCGGTCGGGCACGGGGAGGCGGCGGTCGGGTCCGCCGCCTCCCGGCCGGGCTACTTCGCGTTCGCGGTGTCGAGCGCGTCCTGCAGGTTGGTCTGCAGGTCGCCGAGGATCGACTCCGGGTCGCCGGTCGCGAGGCCCTCGAGCGCCGAGTTGAAGTCGGTGATGACGGTCGCCGCGCCGGCGAAGGCCACGGGGCTCACCGCGTAGTCGTTGCCGGAGACGAAGGCGGCGTTCTCGGGGTACTTCGTCGCGTACTCGGCGGCTCCGGTCTCGGTGGAGGGGATGACTCCGAAGGCGTCCGAGAAGGCGAGCTGCTGCTCGTCCGAGGTCAGGGCCGACACGAGCGACTCCGTCTTCTCGGCCGTGGCGCTGCCGACGGGGATGCCCCAGCAGTTGCTGAAGGTGAAGGTCGACTTCCCGCCGGGGCCGGCGGGGAGCTCGGCGACGCGGTAGTTCACGTCGGGGTAGTCGGCCGCGAGCGCTCCGTTGATCCACGGGCCCTCGATGACCATCGCCGCCGCGCCCTTGCCGAACGCCTCGCCGGACCAGCCGGAGTCGAGCGCGGCCGGGAACTTCAGCACGCCGTCGGTGAGCAGCGTCTTCACCTCGGTCAGGCCCGCGACGTTCTCGGGGGTGTCCGCGGTGACGGTGGTGCCGTCCTCCGAGAGGAGCGATCCGCCGGCCTGGTTCATGAAGGTGCCGATGCGCGCGTACTCGGCGCCGAAGGAGAGCCCGGTCACTCCGTTCGCGGTCAGCTTCGTCGCCGCCGCCTCGAGCGAGGCCCAGTCGGTGGGGACGTCCGCGTCGGTGAGGCCGGCCGCCGCCCAGAGGTCCGTGTTGATCACGAGGCCGAGCGTGGAGAAGTCCTTCGGCTCGCAGTAGAACCGGTCGTCGTAGCTGAACGCGTCGCGCAGCGCCGGGTAGAAGGCGCCGGCGTTCCCGGCGTCCTGGGCGTACGGCTCCAGGTAGCGGTTGCTCGCGTAGGTCTGGAACTGGTCCCAGCTCATGTAGAAGAGATCGGGCGGGTTGCCGCCGGAGAAGCCCTGGCCGAGCTGCTGCGTCAGGTCGCTGGCGGCGACCACGTCGACCGTCGTGCTGTTCTGCTCGCCCCAGGCGTTCACGGCGTCGGTGACGGCGGTCGTCTCGGCGTCACCGGACGAGCCGATCATCACGGTGAGGGCGGAGTCGCCGCCCGCGTCACCGGAGTCGGAGCCGCTCGAGCAGGCGGCGAGCGGGAGCAGCAGGCCTCCGGCGAGGATCGCGGCACCCCAGCGTGCCGCGCGGTGGGTGGGGGTCATGGTCTGGCCTTTCGTGGGGAGGGGCGCCGGTCGGAGTGACGGCGCCTCAGTCGGCGGGGTGGTGGAGGGGTGTGCGGAGCACGAGGTGGGGCTCGATCAGACGGTGGGCCTCGCCCGGAGCGAGCGAGCGGTGGACGACGTCGTCGCCGCGCTCGCCCAGCAGGAGCTCGAGCGCGCCCGCGGCCACCGCGTCGAGGTCCTGCTCGATGCTCGGCAGGCCGACGGCCGCGGCGACGGGAGTGTTGTCGAAGCCGACGATCGGGAGGGAGGGCCGACCGACGGCCACGGCGGCCATCGAGGCGCCGAGCGCGAGCGAGTCGGATACGCAGACCAGCCCGTCGAGCTCCGGGGTCGCGCGGAGGAACTCGATGGCCGCGATCCGGGCCTGCTGGACGTCGTCCTCGGAGGAGGCGGCGAGCAGTGGCGCGTCGCGGAACCGCTCGCGGTGCACCCGCTCCCAGCCGCTGCGGCGGTCGTCGCCGGTCGCGGATCCGCTCGGCCAGCCGAGGAAGCCGATGCGCGAGCAGCCGCTGTCGGCGAGGTGCGCCGTGGCCTGGGCGAGCCCGGCGGCGCCGTCGACGTCGACCCAGAGGTGCTGCGGGTCGTTGCGGTCGTCGACGCCCCAGGGACGGCCGAAGGTGACGAAGGGCACGGCCTGCTCGATCAGCCAGGCGGTCCGGGGGTCGCCGTAGAAGGTGGAGGTGAGCACGAAGGCGTCGACGTCGGCTCCGTCGCGGAGGCGCCCGATCCGCTCGATCTCCTCCTCCGGGCTCTTCGCCGTGTAGAGGAGGATGCGCATGCCGCGCGCGTCGGCCTGCTCGGTGACGGCGTGGAGGAAGCGGTCGAGCAGGCTGCCGGAGATGCCGTCGAGCACGCGGTCCATCCGGACGCCGATGGTGCCGGACTTGCGGGTGCGGAGGCGGCGGGCCGAGGCGTGCGGCCGGTAGTTGAGGTCACCGATCGCCTTCTCGACGCGCTCGCGGGTGCTGTCGCGGACGATGTGCGGGCTGTTGAGCACGTTCGACACGGTCTGGCGCGAGACGCCGGCGGCACGGGCGACGTCCTCGACGGTCGGCAGTGCCATGCGTCCTCCTCGACGTGCTCTTGATCGTTCCAACCCGGCGGGATCCACCGGTTTGATCGATCAAATCCTTCGGTAAGGTTACCTCCGACGACGCCGCTGTCAACCGTCCGCCACGCTCCGGCACTCCCGGGGCCGGCGGAGGACGATCGGCGGCACGCCCCCAGCACCGACGATCCAGTGAGGAGTCGACCATGACGACCGAGCGCGACGACCGACAGACCCCGCCCCGCCAGCCCCTCCTCCACGACTCCCTCGTCCTGCTCCGCGCACCCGTGCAGCTGTGGTCGGACGAGGCGGGCGAGGTCGGCTCCCGCCCCGTGCACGGGCTCTACCTCGGCGACGTGCGCGTGCTCGCGGGCGCCTCGCTCCGCGTGGGCGGCGCGGCGCTCGAGGCGATCGCGACCGGCCGCGACGGCGCCTCCTCCGCCCGCTTCACCGCGCTCGCCCGCCATCTCGACGACGCCGCCGCGGACCCGCGGATCCGCGTGGTCCGCTCGCGGGAGGTCTCCGCCGGCGGCGTCCGCGAGAGCATCCGCCTCGAGTCGGCGCTCCCCGACGAGGTCGCGACCACCGTCGAGCTGACCCTCGACCCCGACTTCTCGCTCGTGCACGTGGTGAAGGCGGGGCTCCGCGACGAGCCCTCCTTCGCGACCGCTCCGGTGGACGGCGGCCTCGACTGGACCCACGGCCCGGTCCGCGCCGAGCTGCGCGCGCCCGGCGCCTCGATCTCGGGCACGGTGCTCACCTGGAGCGTCGTGGTCCCGGCCCGCGGGAGCGTCGAGGTCGTGTGGCGCGTCGCCGCGGAGGACGCCTCCGCCGTGGTCGCCGCCGCGTCCGGACCGGCCGAATGGGCGGGGACCGCGCTCGAGACCGGCGACTCCCGCCTCGCCTCCTGGTGCCGCGCCGCGCTCGACGACCTCGACGCCCTGCGCATGGTCACCGTGGAGCGCCCCGGCGAGCCCTTCCTCGCCGCGGGAGCGCCGTGGTTCTTCACCCTCTTCGGCCGCGACTCGATCTGGGCGGCGCGGATGCTCCTCCCCCTCGGGACCGGGATCGCCGCCTCCACCCTCCGCGTCCTGGCCGGCCTGCAGGGCACCCGCCACGTCGCGGACACCGCCGAGCAGCCGGGCAGGATCATGCACGAGCTGCGCGCCACGACCCTCGAGATCCCCGGCGAGGGCGTCTCGCTGCCCCCGCTCTACTTCGGCACGGTCGACGCCACCGCGCTCTGGGTCTGCCTCCTCCACGACGCCTGGCGCTGGGGGCTCCCGGACGACGAGGTCGAGGAGCTGCTGCCCGCTCTGGAGGCGGCGCTGCGCTGGCTCCGCGACGACGGCGACTCCGACGGCGACGGGTTCCTCGAGTACGTCGACACCACGGGGCACGGCCTCGCCAACCAGGGCTGGAAGGACTCGGGCGACTCGATCCAGTGGCGCGACGGCACGCTCGCGGAGGGTCCGATCGCGCTCTGCGAGGTGCAGGCCTACGCCCACGAGGCCATGGTCGGCGGAGCGGCGCTGCTCGAGCACCTCGGCCGTGACGGCTCGGAGTGGCGCGAGGCGGCATCGACGCTGAAGGCGCGCTTCGCGGAGGCGTTCTGGATCGACGACGCCGACGGCGGCTACCCGGCGATCGCGCTCGACGCGGCCGGGCGCCCGGTCGACACGATCACCAGCAACCTCGGCCACCTCCTCGGCACCGGCATCCTCTCCCCCGAGCACGCCGCCCGGGTCGCCGAGCTGCTGGTCTCCCCCGGGCTCGACTCGGGCTTCGGCCTGCGCACCCTGGACACCGGCTCGGGCGGCTACTGGCCGCTGTCGTACCACGGCGGCTCGGTCTGGGCCCACGACACCGCGATCGCCGTCACCGGGCTCGCCCGGGAGGGCTTCGGGGCGGCGGCGACGACCCTCTCGCGCGGACTGATCGCCGCGGCCGAGGGCTTCGGCTACCGGATGCCCGAGCTGCACTCGGGCGACCCCGCCGCCGAGGTGCACGCGCCGGTGCCGTACCCGGCGGCCTGCCGACCGCAGGCCTGGTCGGCGGCCGCCTCCGTCGCCGTGCTGTCGGCGGCGCTGGGCCTCGCTCCCGGAGGCGACACCCTGGTCGTCGCGCCGCTCTCGCCCGCGCTCGCCGGGCCGATCCGCGTGGACGGGATCCGCTACCGCGGCTCCGTGGTGCCGGTGGACTGGGACGGCAGGATCTGAGGCGCCGCGCCGCTCAGGGCGGACCGGCTCAGATCAGGCCGGCTCAGGGCAGGCGCGCTCAGGGCAGGCGCGCCACGACCGCGCGCGCGATGCGCCGGCCCGAGCGGTTCGCCCCGATGGTCGAGGCCGTCGGGCCGTAGCCGGCGAAGAAGACGCGCGGATCCGTCAGCGAGGCTCCGTCGGCGACCGCGATGCCGCCCTCGCGCTCGCGCAGCCCGAGCGGAGCGAGGTGGCGCAGCTCCGGCCGGAAGCCCGTCGCCCAGATGATCGCGTCGGCGCGCGTGAAGGAGCCGTCCGGCCAGCGCACGCCCTCCTCCTCGATCGACGAGAACATCCCCCGCTCGTGCAGGAGCCCGCGCTCGATCCCGGCGACCACCCGGCGGGTGCGCTGCACGCCCGTGCCGCCGACGATGCTCGGGAGGGGCAGGCCGGCGCGGGCGGCGCGGTCCTGCTCGGCCACCGCCTCCACCGCCGACTCCATCGCCAGCTGCTCGCCGTCGTGGTAGACCACCGGTCGCCGCGTCGCCCACGTCAGCGAGCGCGCCACCCGCTCGAGCTCCAGCAGGAAGCCGATCGCCGAGGTGCCGCCGCCGACCACGAGCACCTGCTTCCCGGCGAAGTCCTCGGCGCGGACGTACTCGGTCGGGTCGATCTGCACGCCGCGGAAGCGGTCGCGCCCGGGGTAGTGCGGGACGAAGGGCGACCCCCAGGTGCCGGTCGCGTTGACGAGCAGACTCGCGCGCTCGACCGCGCGGTCGGACTCGACGACGAGCGGCGACCCCGTGTCGTGCGGCGTCGCACTCGTGACGCGCCGCACCGACTCCGGACGGCGGATCTCGAGACCGAGCTCCTCCTCGTAGCGCCCGTAGTACTCGCGGACCACGTCCCGTGCCGGTCGCCGGTGATCGGCCGTGCGGAACGAGAGCCCCATCCGCTCCATGCCCGGGAGATCGTGCACGCGGTGCGCGGAGCCGAGCCGCAGGGCCTCCCAGCGGAACTGCCAGGCCCCGCCGGGCTCCGGACCGCGGTCGAGGACGATCAGGTCGCGCCCGGGGACGAGGCCGAGACGGCGCAGGTAGTAGGCCACGGACAGACCCGCCTGGCCCGCGCCGATCACCACGACGGGACGCGGTGGGGCGACGCTGTCCACGGTGCTCCTGACGCGGTCGAGGATGGGCGGCCGTCCGGCAGATCGAGGCCCGGGGTGGCGTGTCCCCCGTCTGCTAAACTACCGCGTAGATTTCAACTTTCCCTGTCTGCTCTTTTCCCCAGCCGGCTCACTGCCCGTCTGGCCTGTCATCGTGAGGGGGTCACCCATGGGGCGCGGCCGTCAGAAGGCGAAGAACACCAAGATCGCCCGTGAGCTGAAGTCGTTCAGCCCGGCGGTCGATTACAGCGCGCTCGAGCGCGAGCTCAGCCACCCGGACGAGCCGGACTACTCGAAGTGGATCGACGCCGAGGACGACGGCGACGACACAGACCTCGTCGAGGAGCCGCACCAGAAGCGTGCGTGACTCCTCCCGTGAATCGGGGCCGCTCCCTCGGGGCGGCCCCGTTTCTCGTGCGGGCGGGGATCCGGCGGGTGAGGAACCCGACCTGGAGCGCGGGTCGCTCGGCTGAGCACGTTCTCCCGCTTTCCGCCACTGAGTGCAGAATGTCGGTGCCCCCTGGGACACTGACCCGATGAGCACTTCCCCGCCCGCACGGCTGCCCGTGTGGCAGTCGGAGCGTCGCGGGAGCGACCTCGACGAGGCGCGCGACTTCTACGCCGGCTCGTACAACGGCTCCGGCTTCCGGGCCGAGCGCTCGGTCGTGCCGTTCGCGTTCCGCTACACGACGACCGGGCCCGGGCCCGTGAGCCTCCACTCCGCCTCCTTCCTCGGCCGGGTGCGCGGCACGGTGGCCCCGAGCGACGTCTACGTCGCCCTCTGGCTGACCGCGGGGCGCGCCTCCCTCGACCTGGGGCGCGACGAGCACCGCCTCGTCGTCGGACGCCCGGCCATGTTCCCGAGCGGCCGGCCCTTCGGCTTCGAGGCCCTCGAGTACCGCGACGCGCTCGTGCACTTCGAGGCCGCCCACCTCGAGGCGATCGCCGCCGAGCTGCACGGCACCGAGCCCGGCCCGCTGCGGTTCGCCCCCGTGGCGCGCGACACGACCGCCTGGTGGGCCGCGATCCGGCTCCTGCGCGACACCCTCGCCTCCCCGCACACGCCCACCGTGCTGCAGCGCGACGGCGTCGCCCGCATCGCCGCGCTCGCCGCCCTGCAGACCTTCACCCACCGAATCGCCCCGCTGCCGGCCGTGCCGCCCTCGGTCAGCGCGCGGCGCCTCCGCAGGGCCGTGGAGTTCGTGCAGGCCAACGCCGACCTGCCCCTCGGAGTGGCCGACATCGCCGACGCGGCCGGGCTCACGGTCCGCGGCGTGCAGCTGGCGTTCCAGCGCGCCTTCGGCGAGACCCCGCGGCACTACCTGCGCGACGTCCGCCTCGAGCGCGCGCACGAGGAGCTCTCGGCCGGATCGGTCGGCTCGCTGGTGGTCGGCGACGTCGCCGCACGCTGGGGGTTCATCAGCGGCGGCCGCTTCGCCCAGCACTACGCGACGCGGTTCGGCGAGCTCCCGAGCGAGACCCTCCGGCGCTAGTCCCGCCGATCCCCGACGGCGGTTCCGCCGAGGGGCGTTCGGGCGTACTGTCCGAGGACCGCCCGCTGCCCCGCGGGCCCGCGTCGATGGAGTCGCGAATGTTCGAACCCGGAGGATCCGCGCGGCCTGTCGCGCGGGTCGGCTACGTCACCGCCGCCCTGCTGGTCGGCGCGATCCTGGTGGGCGGCGCGGTCGGCGCCGCCGTCGCCCTGGTCCTCTACCTGCCCGGCGTCCTCGCCGCCGACGGCCCGCCCGGGCTGGTGAGCTTCGGTCTGCTCATGGGAGCGGCCTCCGGCGCGGGCATCGGAGTCGTCGGAGGCGCGGGAGCGGTCGCCGGCATGGTCGCGGTGCGCGTCGCGAGCCGCCGCGACGGCCCGTTCGTGCTCGGCACCAGCGCGGGCGCCGGCCTCGGCGTGCTGGTCGCCTGCGCGAACCTGCTCGTCAGCCGCGACGCCCCGACCTGGGCGACCGCCCTGCTCGCCACCGCGGCCGCCTGCGCCCTCTGCGCGGCGGGCTCGTGGCTGCTGACCCGGCACGAGCACTCCTGGGAGCGCGCGCACGCCGTACCGCGCTGATCCGCGGCGCCTCCGGAGGTCAGCCCGCGTAGGACCCGACCAGGCGGACCGCTCCGCCGTCGACGCCCTTCGCGCCCTGCTCGAAGCCCTCGAACCCGCGCGTGGCCGTCGAGACGCGGCCCGCGACCCACGACGGGACGCCCGAGCGCTCGAGGCGTGCGATCACGCCGTCGGCCGCCTCCGCCGCGACCACGGCGAACATGCCGATGCCGAGGTTCCAGGTGCCCTCGGTGCTCTCGAGCGTCGCGCCGGACATCCCGGCGAGCGCGCGGAACACGTCGGACGGGCTCCAGCTCGCCCGCTCGACCTCGACCCAGGAGCTGCGCGGCAGCACCCGGGCGAGGTTCGCCGCGATCCCGCCGCCGGTGACGTGGCTGATGGAGTGGACGGCCGGGCCGAGCTCGGCGTCGTCGAGCAGGTCGAGGAGGGGCCGGGTGTAGAGGCGGGTCGGCTCCAGCAGCACCTCGCCGACCACGCCGCCCAGCTCCTCGGAGCGGTCGGTGAAGCCGATGCCGCGCTCGGCGAGGATGTGGCGCACGAGCGAGTAGCCGTTCGAGTGCAGTCCGGAGGAGGCCATCGCCACCACGACGTCGCCGTCGCGCACGCGGTCGGCGCCGCGCACCTGGTCGGCCTCGATCGCGCCGACCGCCGCGCCCGCCACGTCGTAGTCGTCGGGTCCGAGCAGGCCCGGGTGCTCGGCCGTCTCGCCGCCGACGAGCGCGGTGCCCGTCTCGGAGCAGGCGCGCGCGATGCCGGCGACGATGTCGGCGATGCGGGCCGGGACGACCTTGCCGCACGCGATGTAGTCGGTCATGAAGAAGGGGCGGGCGCCGACCACGACGATGTCGTCGACGACCATGCCGACGAGGTCCTGCCCGATGGTGTCGTGCTTGTCGATCGCCTGGGCGAGCGCGACCTTGGTGCCGACGCCGTCGGTCGAGGTCGCGAGGAGGGGGGCTCGGAAGTCGCGGAGGAAGGAGACGTCGTAGAGGCCCGCGAAGCCGCCGACCCCGCCGAGGACCCGGCTGTCGTGCGTCGCCGACACCGCCGACTTCATCAGCTCGACGGCGAGGTCCCCCGCCGCCGTGTCGACTCCTGCGCGGGCGTAGCTGCTCGTCTCATCACTCACGCGACGACCCTACCGACTGCCCTCTCCCGCCGCGGCGCGGATCCGGATCCCGGCCCGGGATCTCCGCCTCTCCGCAGCCGCGCACTCCTCCGAGGGCCCCTCTGCGGCAGCATCGGACGGGTGGAGCTGCAGCGTGCGGGACCGGCGGACGTCGACGCAGCGCGCGCCTTCCTCGCGGCCGCCGACCTCACGCTCGCCGGGATCGACTCCCCCTCCGTGCGCCTCTGGCTCGAGCGCGACCGGAGCGGTCGCGTCGTCGGCAGCACCGGCTGGGAGCCGAGTACCGACGGAAGCCACGCTCTGATCCGCAGCGTGGCGGTGGCCTCGGACCGCCGAGCGTCCGGCGCGGGGAGCCGCCTCGCCCGCCACGCTCTCGCCGACGCCGCTCGGAGCGGTGCCCGACGCGCCTGGCTCTTCTCCCGCAGATCCGGCCCCTTCTGGCGGTCGCTCGGATTCGAGCCCGCCGATCGCGACGAGCTCGCGGCCGCCCTGGCCGCCACCCATCAGGTGCGGCTGTTCACCGAGTCGGGGCAGCTCGGCCGCGAGGTCGCCTGGTCGCGCGCGCTCCGGTCGGATGGCGACGACGGCCCGGCCGATCCGCCGGTCGGCGCCGCCCCGAGCACTCCCGCGACCACGGATCCGCCCACGGCGAACCATTAGGGGATGAGTCCCCCGCGTGCCAGGATGGACCGTCAAACCCCCCTGCTATCCCCTTGGGAGCCCCTCCGGCATGTGCGGAATCGTTGGGATCGTGTCCTCCGGACCGGTCAACCAGTCCATCTACGACAGCCTCTCCCTCCTGCAGCACCGCGGCCAGGACTCGACCGGCATCGCGACCGCCGACGGCAGCACCCTGCACATCAAGAAGGCCGCGGGACAGGTCCGCGAGGCGTTCCGCACCCGCGACATGCGCTCGCTGCTCGGATCCATGGGCCTCGGCCACGTGCGCTACGCGACGAAGGGCAACGCCGAGCGCGAGGAGGAGGCCCAGCCGTTCTACGTGAACGCGCCGTACGGCATCATCCTCGTCCACAACGGCAACCTCACGAACACGCGCGAGCTCACCGAGGAGCTCTTCCGCATCGACCGCCGCCACCTCAACACCACCTCCGACACGGAGCTGCTGGTCAACGTGCTGGCGAACGAGCTGCAGGCCTCGATGTCGGGCCGCGACCTCGACGCCGACGAGGTGTTCGACGCCGTCGCCCGCGTGCACGAGCGCGTCGAGGGCTCCTACGCCACCATCGCGCTGATCGCCGGCGTCGGGCTGCTGGCGTTCCGCGACCCCTTCGGGATCCGCCCGCTCATCGTCGGCCGCCGCAGCAACACCGGGGCGCCGGACGACTGGGTCGTCGCCTCCGAGTCGCTCGTGCTCGAGGCGCAGGGCTTCGAGATCGTCCGCGACGTCGCTCCCGGCGAGGCGGTCTTCATCACCCCCGACGGCCGGATGACCAGCCGCCAGTGCGCGAAGGACCCGCGACTCATCCCGTGCTCGTTCGAGTACGTCTACCTCGCCCGCCCCGACTCCGTGATGTCCGGCATCTCGGTCTACGAGGCGCGCCTGCGCCTGGGCGACCGCCTCGCCGACACCATCGCGCAGTACACCCCGGGCGGAGCGATCGACGTCGTCATGCCGATCCCCGACTCCTCCCGCCCCGCCGCGATGCAGGTCGCGCAGAAGCTCGGGATCGAGTACCGCGAGGGCTTCTACAAGAACCGCTACGTCGGCCGGACGTTCATCATGCCCGGGCAGGCGGTCCGCAAGAAGTCGGTGCGGCAGAAGCTCAACGCGATGTCGAGCGAATTCAAGGGCAAGAACGTCCTGATCGTCGACGACTCGATCGTCCGCGGCACCACCTCCAAGGAGATCGTCGACATGGCCCGCGCGGCCGGCGCGAACACGGTCACCTTCGCATCCGCCGCGCCTCCCGTGCGCTACCCGCACGTGTACGGGATCAACATGCCCTCGCGCCAGGAGCTCGTGGCCCACAACCGCCGCATCCCCGAGATCTCGGAGGCGATCGGCGCCGACCAGCTGATCTACCAGGAGGTCGCCGACATGAAGGCGGCGATCCTCGAGGGCTCGGACGTCACCGACCTCGAGACCAGCTGCTTCACCGGCGAGTACGTCACGGGCACCGTCACCCCGGAGTACCTCGACTGGGTGGAGCGCACGCAGCTGAGCTGAGCTCTGCACAGCGCCGGGCGCGGCGCAACGGGTGCCGCGGATCCGTGCGCCCCTCCATGATCGGAGGGTGCGCGGCCCCGCGCGCATGCACCCGAGGAGTCCCCCGTGATCTACCGAATCCTTCCGTTCCTGCTCACCTTCGTGGCCAAGAAGATCTCGAAGTCGCAGAAGGCCAAGCGCGCCGCCGCCAAGCGCCCGACGTCCAGCGCGAGCAGCAGCCGCCGCTCCTCGTCGCGCCGGGGACGCTGACGCCGCGGTCCCGTCCGCGAGCGCCAGCCGCGGGCGGGACCCTCAGCGCAGGGCGGAGTGCAGCGGCCGCAGGGCGGCCCGCCTCCGCCGGCTAGACCCGGTCGGACCCCGTCCGCGGGTCGTCCTCGTCGGACGTCGTCCGCGCGTCGGGCAGGACCTCCTCGGCCACGGGCTCCTCGGCCGCGTCCTCGCGCTCGACGATCCGCTCGGCGGTGGTCCGGACGACCTTCCGGCCGACGACCCGGTCGAGCAGCACCACGACGAGCCCCGCGAGAGCGCCGAACAGCGTCACGAAGAGCAGCAGGCTGAAGCCAAAGACCTGCCCGCGGGAGAAGCCCTGCGTCTCGGGCAGCGCGAAGGTCAGCACGAAGGCCGCGATCGCTCCGAGCCCGACGCCGAGGGTCAGGATGCGCCAGACGCGCGGGGAGCGGCGGACGTCGACCTCTTCGCGGGTGACCTCGGGGCGGGCGGGATAGCTCATGTCTCCATTCTCCCCCGCGCGGGCGAGGGCACGGCACCGTGATCGCTCAGAGCGCGTGCACGAGCCGGCCCGCCTGCGCGCGCAGCTCGCGGACGACGGTGCGGACCGAGAGCCGCTCCGCCCGGTCCGGCCGCATCAGCGCGACGATGTGCCGCACGGAGTTCACCCCGCGGAGCGGCTTCACCACCACTCCCGCGCCGCCCGCCGTGTAGCGCGGGAGCACCGCGATGCCCAGGCCCGCCGCGACGAACGCCTCCGTCACGCGGGTCGACGCGAAGCGCTGCTCCACCCGCACCGCCTCGCCGGACGCGGTCTCGATGTCCTGCATCACGCGCTCGAACGGGAACCCGTCCGGGACGCCGATCCAGGTCTCGCCGACCAGATCCGCCGCCGACACCGTCGCCCGGTCCGCGAGGCGGTGCCCGGCCGGCAGGCCGATGTCGAGGGGCTCGATCATCAGCTCCGCCATCGCGAGGCCGCGACCGGCCCAGGCGCTTCTGCCGGTGGGCGAGTGGGCGAGCACGATGTCGAAGTCGGCGGTCAGGTCGGCGAACTCGTCGGTGCCGGGGTCCGCGTCCTCGCACTGCACGACGAGTCCCTCGACGCTGCGGAGCGCGACCAGCGCGTTCGGGAGGAGCATCTGGCCCGCAGTGGGGAAGGTCGCGATGGTGACCTCGCCGATCGGGTTGTTCTTGAACGTCTGCCAGACGGCGTCGGCCCGCTCGAGCGCGATCGCGATCTCGGTGGCGCTCCGGGCGAGCTCGCGTCCCGCCGCCGTGAGCACCACGCCGCGGCCGGAGCGCTCGATCAGCGGCACGCCGGCCTCGCGCTCGAGCACCTTGAGCTGCTGCGAGACCGCGGAGGGCGTGCGGTGCGTCGCCTCCGCCACGGCCGTGATCGAGCGGCGCATCGAGAGCTCGCGGAGCAGTTCCAGCCGTCGCACGTCCATGTAGAGAAACTACATGTCAAGGCAAGAACAGTTCGATTGTCCTACGGAACACGGGGCCGGACACTGGACGTTGTACACAGCATCCCGGCGGATGGATCAGAAGCCGCCGCAACGAAAGGCAGAACACTCATGAGCATCGCAATCCTCGTCGTCCTCAGTGGCCTCGCCGCATGGGGCACGGTGTCGACGGTGCTCGTCGCCAGCCGCGACGGCTACCGTCAGGTCCCCGCGCAGCACTGAGCCCCGCCGCTCCGCGACAGCACCTCATCGCGTTCCAACGCCGTCTCCCGACCGGGAGGCGGCGTTCTCGCGTCTCCGGGGGCTGGTGCCGCTCCTCGGGGAGCGCCTCCCCGCCGCGGCTCCCGGGGGTCGACCATCGGCTCGCCCCGCACACGACGACGGGCCCCCGACCGGAGTCGAGGGCCCGTCGTCGTGTGCGGTGCGGCTACTTCGCGGCGGTGCGGCGACGCAGGCGCGCGACCGTCATGCCCAGACCGAGCAGCAGAGCGGCGATCCCGGCGGCGAACGCGGGGGTCGCGTCCACTCCGGTCTCGGCGAGGTGGTGCGAGCCGGCGACCGGAGCAGTGGTCGGCGTCGGCGCGGGGCCCGTGGTGGGCGGCGTGGTCGGCGCGGGCGTCGGCTCCGTGGTCGGTCCGGGAGTCGGGGTGCCCGCTCCGGCGCCGGCCGCGACGGCGAAGCCGACGCTGATCTCGGTGCCGGTGGTGTCGAGCACGAACGTCGCGGTGTGCGCGCCGCCCGCCAGGCTCTCGTCGATCGGGACCGAGAACGAGGCGCGACCGGTCGAGTCGTCGGTGACGGCCCGGGTCGGGTCGATCGTCGCGGTGCCGACGACGGTGCCGTCGACGCTCGCGGTCACGGTGGTGTCAGCCGCGGCTCCGGTGCTGAACAGGAGCGAGGAGAGGTCGACGGTCATCGTGTCGCCGACCGCGTACTCGCCCGAGTCCGGGACGTTGTCGGTCAGGCCGATCGTGCGCTGCACGGGGTCGGGGCTGACGGTGCCGAGGTCCTGGATGTAGCCGACGAAGGCGTCCAGGTCGATGCGGCCGGAGTCGGCCGTGCCGGTGCCCTCGGTGAAGGTGCTGAAGCCGTCGCCGCCGCTCGCGAGGAAGCTGCTGGTCACGACGGTGAAGGTCGCGGCCGGGTCGATCGGCTCGTTCTGGAAGAACACCTGCGAGATGCGCGAGCCCTCGGGTGCCGTGGCGTCGAAGACGTAGGTGAGGTCCTTCGAGGTGGAGAGGTTCAGCTGCGGGTGGCTGGAGCTGCCCACCCACTGCTCCTCGAGCAGGTCGGAGATCTGCTCGCCGGTCAGCTGCAGGGTCACCAGGGTGTTCGCGAAGGGCTGGGCGTCGGAGGCCTCGGCGTAGGTGACCACGCCGTCCGCGTCGCCGGGCTGGTCCGGAGTCGCGGTGTAGGAGAGGTCGTCGCGCAGGCCGCCCGCGTTCGAGAAGGCGATCTGCGTGCCGAGCTCACGGGTGGCCCACAGCTGGGCGTCCGAGACGAGGTTGCCGAGGGTCGACTCCGAGCCGCGGTTGGTCGTGGTGCCGTCCGGGCGGTAGGCGCGCGAGATGTCCTCGGTGATGGTGCCGACCTTCACGCTGCCCTCGCGGACGGCGACGGCCTGGGCGTCGGCGACGATGGTCTCGACCTCGGGGTCGGTCTCGAAGGCGCCGACGACGATCGTCTTGGCCGGGTCGTCCGAGGCCGGGTCGTCGACGACCTTCGTCATCGGCACGACCTCGCTGGTGAGCGAGGTGAGCTGCTTGGTCGCCGGGTCGACGGTCAGGGACATGCGGCCGATGTTCTCGGCGTAGCTGCCGGTCTGCGACACGACGGTCGGGAAGGCCCGGCCGGCGTCGATGCCCGCGTCGTACTCCTGGTGGCTGTGGCCCGAGACGATCGCGTCGACGTTCGGGGCGACCGCGTTGACGATCGCGCCGAACTTGGGGTCCGCCTCCGGAGTGTTCAGCTCGGCCGCGTCGGCGTCGGCTCCCTCGTGCAGGAGCAGGACGACCACGTCGGCCTCGTCGTTGGCGGCGTCGCCGTCCTGGAGCTGCGCGGCGACCTCGTTGACGTTCTCGGCGATGGGCTCGATGGAGAGCGTCGAGATCGTGGCAGGGCTGACGAGCTTGCCGAGGTCCTCGGTGATCGCGCCGATGAAGGCGACGGAGACGCCGTCCTGCTCGGTGATCACGTACGGGGAGTAGGCGCGCTCGCCGGTCGCGGTGTCGTAGAGGTTCGCGTTCACGTAGGGGAACGCCGAGGCGTCCACGACGCGGCCGTCGACATCGGCGCGGCCCTGATCGAACTCGTGGTTGCCCAGCGTGCTGACGTCGAGGCCCATCGCGTTGAGCGAGTCGAGCGTGGGGATGTCGCCCTGCACCTTCGACACGAAGGTCGAGGCGCCGATGTTGTCGCCGGCCGAGACGAACAGCGTGTTCGGGTTGGCGGCGCGGTAGGAGTCGACGGCGCCGGCGAGCACGGCGGCTCCGGCGACGGCGCGGTCGGCGGCGAGCCGCCCGTGGAAGTCGTTGATCGAGAGGATGTCGATGGCGACATCGCCCTCGGCCGCCGCGGCGGGCGTGGCGCCGAGGAGGGCCGCTCCGGCGACGGCGCCGACGGCGGTCGCGGAGAGGAGTCGGGTGAGGCCGCGTCGGCCCGGGGAAGTACTGCGCATCGTGAAGGGGACTCCAAGCATCGAGCGGTGGATCCGGAGAGGATTCGTGCCGCGTGAGGGGGTTATTCCCAGACAACCCGACGGCGGAGCCCAGGTCAAACGTTCTGACGACGGCTCGCCGCCGCGTTTACGAGAAGTTAACTCGCCGACGCTCAGCCGACGCGCAGGATGGGGAGGAACGGCGTGAGGTCCGCGCGCACTCCGGAGGCGTGGATCCGCCCGCTCGCGAGACCCTCGCTCCACGGCAGCGAGCCGGTCGCGAGCGGCAGCCAGGTCGCCGCGTCCATCTCGATCACGTTCGGCGGCGTCCCGCGGGTGTGGCCCGGGCCCTCGACGCACTGGGCCGCGCCGAACGGCGGAACGCGCACCTCGACGCTGCGCCCGGGGACGTTCGTCTCGATGATCTGCAGGAGGAACCGCACCGCCGTCGCCGTCGTGTTCCGGTCCGCTCCTCCGGCGAGCGCCGCCCGCACCGCGGACTGCCCGCTCGCCTCGTCGATCCTGCCCTTGGCCATGCATCCATCCTGCCGCCGCCGCTCGCTCCCGGAGGCCTCCCGCGGGGCCCTACCCGGCGTGTCGGCGTCCGCAGCGCCGCCCTGCGGAGGAGGACGTCACAGGGACCAGCCCCGGGGCGGGGCGCCCTATCCTGTCAGGGTGAAGATCCTCGTCCTCGGTTCCGGTGCCCGTGAGCACGCCATCATCACGGCTCTCCTCGCGGAGGAGGAGCACCACGAGATCATCGCGGCGCCCGGCAACGCCGGCATCGCGCGCGACGTCGAGGTCATCCACTTCGACACGAACAGCCCCCGGCTGGTCAGCGACTTCGCCGTGGAGCAGGGCATCGAGCTCGTCGTCATCGGCCCCGAGGCGCCCCTGGTCGCCGGAGTCGCCGACGCGCTGCGCAAGCGCCGCATCCCCACCTTCGGCCCCGACCGGGCCGCCGCCGCACTCGAGGGCTCGAAGACCTTCGCGAAGCGCGTGATGGACATGGCCCGCGTGCCCACCGGCCGCGCGACCCGCGTCTCCACCCTGGTCGACGCCACCCGCGCCATCGACGAGTACGGACTCCCCTCGGTCGTCAAGGCCGACGGCCTCGCCGCGGGCAAGGGCGTCCTGGTGACGGAGTCGCGCAGCGCCGCGATCGCGCACGCCGAGTTCTGGCTGCAGTCCGGCGACGTCCTCATCGAGGAGTTCCTCGCCGGCCAGGAGGTCTCCCTCTTCCTCCTCTCCGACGGCCACGACGTCGTCCCTCTCTCCCCCGCGCAGGACTTCAAGCGCCTGGGCGACGGCGACGAAGGGCCGAACACCGGCGGCATGGGCGCCTACTCCCCGCTCCCCTGGCTCGCCGACCGCTGGGAGAGCGAGCGCGCCTTCGTCGACGAGGTGATCGACACGGTCGCCATCCCGACCATCCGCCAGCTCGAGCGCGAGCGCACCCCCTTCGTCGGACTCCTCTACTGCGGCCTCATCGTGACCGACGCGGGCCTGCGCGTGATCGAGTTCAACGCCCGCTTCGGAGACCCCGAGACCCAGGTCGTCCTCCCCCGCCTCGCCTCCCCGCTGTCCGCGCTGCTGCACGCGGCGGCCACCGGCGCGCTCGCCTCCGTCCCGTGGCCCGCGTTCACGGACGAGGTCGCCGTCACCGTCGTCCTCGCGAGCGAGGGCTACCCCGAGAACGCCGTCACCGGACGGACCATCACCGGACTCGACGCGGCGGCGGACGTCCCCGGCGTCACCATCGCCCACGCGGCGACCCAGCTGGTCGACGGGAGCTTCGTCGCCACCGGCGGCCGCGTGCTCAACGTCGTCGCACGCGGCGCCGACTTCGCCGAGGCGCGGGAGCGGGCGTACCGCGCGCTCGACCTGATCCACCTCGACGGCGGGGTGTATCGGAGCGACATCGCGGCGAAGGTCGCGCAGTAGCGCGACCTCCGACGTGATGTCGGCCACGCCGATCCCTGCGCGGCGTGGCGCGGTCGGCTGGGAAAGTGGCCGGGTCTCGTAGAGCCGGTCACGTTCGGCGCGTCCGAAACGCTCGGCACGCGTTCCGGTCGACGCCTCGAGGGTGGCCGGGGGTGTGAGGATCCGCGCTCGGACTCGGACCTCCGCGACACGGGCTCGCGGCGGAGGTCGGTCGTCTCGCGGGGGGCGGGTCAGGCCAGGGTGCGGAGGGCCTCGGCGAGGTGGGGGTGCGCGAAGGTGAAGCCGGCGTCCTCGAGGCGGGCGGGCACGACCCAGCGGGACTTGAGCAGGAGCTCGGACTCGGTGCGGAGCAGGAGCGTCGCGGGCTCGAGGACGAAGCGCGGAGCCGGCACGCCGATCCGGCGGCCGACGGCGGCGCGGAGCAGCCGGGAGAGCTCGGTGTTGTCGCTCGGATTCGGCGACGCGAGGTTCACCGGCCCGTCGAGGGTCGACTCCTCGAGGAAGCGGATCGACCGGTGGACGTCCTCCACGTGGATCCAGCTGAAGTGCTGACGGCCGCGGGTGCGCCGGTGCTCGTGGTGCACACCGGCCTCGCGGCGCGCGCGCGTCGAGGGCCACGGCCCGTCGAACTGCGGACCGCCGAGGCCGAGCCGCGCCAGCCGCAGCAGGATCGCCGTCGCCGGACCGTCTCCGAGCACGATGGACATCCGCAGCGCCACGCGCCGCACGCCGGGCGTCTCCCCGGCGAAGAACTCCGACTCCCACGCCCGCGCCACGTCGACCGAGAAGCCCTCGCCGAGCACGCCCTCGTCCTCGGTGTTCGCCCGCTCCTCCTCGTGCCGGTAGATCGTGGCCGTGCTCGCGTTCATCCAGACCGGCGGAGGAGTCGCGGCCGCCGCGACCGCCCGGTGCAGCTCCCCGGTGGTCGCCACGCGCGAGCGGAGGATCTCGGCGCGGTTCGCCGCGGTGTACCGGCAGTCGACGCTCTTGCCGGCCAGGTTCACCAGGAGGCGCGCACCGTCGAGCACCCGGGTGATGCCGGCGGTGTCGCCCCAGCGCGCGTCCGGCCCGGAGCGGCCGATCCTCCGCACCGTCCAGCCGTCGGCGGTGAAGCGGCGGGCGAGGTCCGTCCCGAGGAATCCGCTCGCACCGGCGAGGACGACGACGGGGTCAGCGGTGCTGCTCATCGCCCCATCGTGCCGCACGGCGCCGGAGTCACGGGGAGGACTCGTCGCAGGCGCGCTGCCGGGACGCGGAGTGGGTGGAGGCGGGCCTCGATCAGCCGCCGAGCGATCCTGCACCGCGGAGGAGACGCGCCGCGGCGAGCGCCCCGGCCAGCCGCTCGGCGAACCCCGGCGGCACCTCGGCGGGCAGCGCGTCGACCGGCCACCAGGCCACGTCGTCGCTCTCGTCGCTGACGCTCACGGGAGCGTCCGGGTCGGCGATCGCACCGTAGCCCACGTCCCAGTGGCGGGAGCAGCGGCCGAAGCCGTCGCCGAGCGCGTGCCGGTCGAGGTCGAGGGGCAGGACGCCGAGCGGCTGCAGCCGTGCCGCTCCGCTCTCCTCCCGCGCCTCGCGGAGGGCCGCGTCGGCCGTGGAGTCGTCGCCGGGCTCGACATGACCGCCGAGCTGCACCCAGAACCGGCCCTTGCGGTGGAAGCAGAGCAGCACCTGCGCCAGATTCGGCGAGAGCACGAAGCAGCTCGCCGTGACGTGCTCGGGGCCGCCGTCGCGCTCGAGCGCCGACTCGCCGCGCTGCTCGAGGAACGCCAGGTACTCGTCCCGCAGGTCCGCGAGCGCGCCCGCGTCCCACTCCCGCAGCTCGCCCGCCAGCCGCGTCCCTCGCTCCCCCGTCACGCGAAGGACCCTACCCCCCTCCGCGAGCTGCCACTCCGGTGCGCGGCACGGCGTGCGTGGCGTACCGGAGCGGCGTCTCGCGGAGGGAGGAGGGACGGGAGCGTCAGACGGAGAGGCCGGAGAGGCCCTCGCGGTCGACGCGGCGGTGGAAGCGCATGCCGGCGAGACCGCCGAGCACGGCGCCGACCAGCGCGACGACCAGGGCGGCGAGCGCCGTCACGACCGCCGCGGCCGTGGCGTCGCCGGCGTCCAGGGGGATCGTCGGGAAGCCGCTCACCGCGGAGAGCGCCTGGCTGCCGCCGGTGATCGCCGAGACGATGCCCACGACGATCGCGACGACGACCGCCCAGGCCCACACTCCGACGCCCTGCTTCGCTCCGCTGAAGCGGGCCATGCGGCCTGCCACGTAGCCGCCGCAGTAGTAGGCGACGAGGAGGATGACCAGCAGTGCGATCGCGCCCGCCCAGCCGAACGCGGCGGGGTCGGCCGCGAGGTCGCCGGTGACGTCCTGGGTGCCGATGACGGCGGCCCCGATCGCGGTGACGAGGGCGGTCAGGAGGACGGCGAGTCCGGTGGCGGCGAGCCAGCCGAAGAAGGCGCAGCCGATCTTGAAGCCGCCGAAGCGGTCGCGCTCGCGCTGGTGGATGTCCTTGCGCGCGGCCGCACGGGCCTGCTTCGCCTCGGCGGAGTCGGGGTCGACGGGCGCGCGGTGCTCGGGGACCGAGTGCGCGGAGTCGGAGCGGTCCGTCGAGGCGGAACGGTCCGAGGAGGCGGAACGGTCCGGAGTCGCGGAGCGGTCCGTCGCCGCAGCCGCTCCCGTATCCCCCGCGGAGTCGATGCGCGCCGTGCCGCCCGTCGCCGAGCCCTCTGCCCGTCGCGGCAGTCCGCCGTCAGCCGGATCCCTG
>NZ_PSVU01000023.1:0-52759 GCF_002932515.1 Rathayibacter sp. AY1D5 | reverse complement strand
CGGTGTGTGCCAGCGCCCACCCGTTGCGTGCCAGACCTGAGAGGTCGACGTCGCGCTCGGCGATCCGGCGCAACTGGCTCTGCATCCCGTCCTCGTTCGTGGCCGGGACGAAGGTGCTGACGGTGGTGATCTGCTGCATGTTCTTCCTCTTCCTCATCGTTTTTTTGCCGTCAAGGCGGTTCTCCGCCTTAGCAACCGGAGGGCGCAGTGCAACCCGCAGGGCGGCGGTGGAGAGAGTTTCGGCGCGATGTGAGGGAGCGCAGCGACCGCGTGCCGAAAGTCTCGGAGGAGCCGGTGGCGCAGCCACTTGAACGGAGCCCGTAGGTAGCTACGACCGCAGCGAAGCGGAGGGAGCCGCCGAAGGCTTCACGGCAAAAAAGGGTGTGAGCCCGTAGGGCGACCAACGGCGGCCGGCGCAGCCGGGCGACCTCTAGGCGGCGCTTCGTCGCCGCTGCACGAGCGCAGCTCGCGCCTCCCGGAACGGGATCCCCGGGGAGCGTGAGGGGCCCGCCCCTCACGGGCTACCTACCTATATAGGTAGGTAGCCCTCGCTCGATCAGCTCGCGGCGGCCGTCTCGGTGGCGGCGGCTCGGGCTGCCTCCACCTCAGCGGCGGTGTGGTGTCCCTGCACGTCGGCGTAGGCGACTTTGTAGGGGCGGGTTCCGTCGTTCCAGTCGAGCGCGACAGTCACGCTCTTGGGGTTCACGCGGGTAACGACGTGCCAGCCGAAGCGGTGCTTGATCATGTCGCCCTTGGCGATCGTGTCGCGGCTGTGGATCGTGACCCGTCCGGCCGCGGCCTGCGCCTCGCGGACGGCGGTCCAGTAGTCGCGCTGGTCTTCGAGCTGCGCGCGCTGGGTGAGCAGCCGCTCCCGGTAGGCGCCCGTCGCGGGGGCGGTCGTCTCGATGTAGCCGCCACCGAAGTTGTGCGAGCTGCCCTCGATCTTCCGCGTGCAGCCGCGAATGTCGGTATCGAGCCGGTCGATGCGGCGGGCCACCATTCCCGGCGCGTAGCGGGATTCGGTGGTCCCGGCGGCGACGTCGGCGCGGGCGCGGGCGCGGGTGGCCTCGCGGTCGGCCTCGACGCTGCGGCCCATCGCGTTGTGGGCCTTCTCGATCGCGTTGCGGTGCCGCGTCTCGGAGTGGTGGCCGATCTTGATCGGCTCGCCACCCTCCGGGAGCCGGTCGAACGCGCGGCGCGCGGCCGCGTCGGCGGTATCGGCGTCCGCGGCGCGGCGCTCGGCCTTCGCGTCGAGCGCGTCGACCCGGGCGGCCTGGCGCTCGATAGTCGCCGCCTCCGCCTCGGCGGTCGAGCGGAACGTCTCTTCGGCTTTGATCGTGACCTCGTGTCCGGCGTCGCGCAGGGCGGTCGCGGCCCGGTTGATGGTCCACCACTTCGGCAGGCGGTCGCGGGACTGCGGGACGTACCAGGCGCCGATGGAGCGGCCCCAGCGCCAGCCGGACGCCTTCAGGATCTCGGCGGTGCCGTCCCCGCGGCTGGTGCCCTCGATGATCGTTCCGGCTTCGGGCGTGTGGGTGATGGTGAGCATGTCGGTTCTCCTTCTCGGTTCGGGGGGGGTCAGTCGTTGTCGCGGTAGTCGGCGGGCGTCTCGCTGCGGTCGTGCAGCGCGTACGCGGCCGGGAACAGGTCGAGCGCTCGCGCGACGTCGACCGGAACGACGACGTAGGCGCCGGAGGCCATGTAGCCGACGCGATCCGCGGGCAGCGCCTCCACGGGCTCGAAGTGCTGCAGCGTCACCCCGGGAAGCCCCGCGCGGCCCTCGCGGGTGACCAGGTGCACGGCCGGGGTCTGCTCGGTCACCGGGTCGCGGCCACCGGCGCCGACGATGACCACCTGACGGGCGGTCCGGCTGATCCCGTCCGCTCCGGGTCCGTGGTACTCGCTCTTGATGACCTCGGTACGGGTGCCGCGCTGCTGGCTCATGGTGTGTCTCCCTCTGGCTGATCGTTTTTCTTTGCCTCTCCGGCGGGGAAGACCGTTTGAGTGGAGGCGGCGGAGTGACGCCGATCACGAGCGATGTGAGGGAGCGCAGCGACCGCGTTCGGGATCGGTGGCACGCAGCCGGTGGAGCGAAATAGGTTGAAACCGCGGAGAGGTGAAGAAAACAGGTGGAACGGGCCGCCGTGGCGGCTTCCAACCTGCGGCGCGCGGCGCCGCTGCGCGAGGGCATCTCGCGCCCCCGGAACGGGCTCGGAAGCGTCTAGGACGCGGGAGGATGGGTACCTGGTAGGCAAGCGGCCGACGACGGGAATCCCATGCACCTGCTCGAGCTGACTATCGGACCGCGCCACTTCTCGCTGCCGGTCGACGTCGATCGCGTCGGGCTCACGCAGCGCCTCGAACAGGCGGCGGCCGCCGGCGGCGCCTTCGTAGAGATCCCGACGTCGCGCGGAACGACCTCAGCGTTCGTGACGCCCGCGACTGCCGTGTTCCTGGACGTCATCGACGCCCCCGACGAGACGGCCGACGGCCTGGACCCGCGGACCTCCTCGATCGACGTCGACCTGGTGGACAGGTTTTCTAAGTGGTGACGACGCCGCTCTAGCGACCGCGGTCGCCGCGGTCCGGCGCTGGCGTCGGTGAGGTGGCCGGGATCGCTCGGTCACCGCGCTCGGGCGCCGTGGTCAGCGCCGTGGTGGAGAAGCTGCGAGAGACGGTCGCCTGAGCCTGCGCGAGGGCGGTGTCGATCAGAGGGCGCCCGAACGCAGTGCGCGACTTGTCGACCTCGACAGTGCGCGGCTGCCCTTCCGCGGGGGTGTTGTAGCGGCGGAATCGCATCACGGTGGAGCCGGTATCGGCCAGCTGCTCGGCGGCGAACTCAGGGAGGGACCGACCTCCCGGGCCGGCATAAACGTTCCTGGCGTACTCGCTGGGCACCCATCGACCGCCGAGCTCGTCGGCGCCGGCGAGGGCGCGTTCGTAGGAGTCCTGCCAGCGGCCGGCGATCCGCGCTTCCGACAGCTCGAACGGCACCTCGACGTCGATCACTTCGACGCTGTAGCCGGCTGCCGCGAACCGCTGCCCCAGCTCGACCGCCTTCTCGGGCGAAGAGAGCACGGTGTCGATCACGACGTTCTGGCCGTCCCGAATGGCCGCGTCGCGGAGTTGGATAGCGAGAATGGAAGACTCTTCGTGCACGAGCGAGGCCAGCTCGAGCGGGAAGAACTTCTCCCCCGCTGCCTCGGCGGCGCGGACCTCGGGCGGCAGGATCGTGCTGTCGTAGGTGCCGTCCTTGATCGCTTCGGTGAGCAGCGCCCGCTTGAACTCGTCGGCGTCGATGGTGAGCCAGGCGTTGCGGTCGGTGCCGAGCACGTCTCGGAGAACGGTCGATTTACCGGCACCAGGCGGGCCGGCAAGGATGATCGCCTTCCGCTCTTGGCGCACGTCAGGGAATTGTGCGCGGTAGTCGGCCACAAAGCGGTCGTGTAGTTGTTGCCGCGCACCACGCGGCTCGTAATCCTGGTCGGCGCCGAGCCGGAACCACTCTCGGTTGTTCACCGTCGCGTGTTCGCTCTTGGGGCTCAGCGGCCCGCCCGCTCGCGCCCATGCACGCACTGTCTCGCGGTGCTTGGCGATCGCTGACGAGTCCTCCCCAGTCACCGACCTTGCTCGCTGTAGCGGTCCAGGATCTCGTCGTATGTGTCGACGTCGATGAGGTGCTCACTCAGAGCGCGTCGCACCTCTGCAAACTCTCCCGCGTCCGCGGTCGTCCAGTCGTAGCCGTCGCTAGCTGACCCCGGACGGTAGGACCAACGGCCGAGCTCATCGATGACCTGCTCCTTCGTCAGCTCCCCCGCGTCGTAGCGCTGAGCAATCTCGTAAGGCGTTGCGCCAGAGAATCCGGGCCGCACGTCCGACACTGCGGCCGCGGACTTCAATGCGCTGTTGACGGAGGGCTGTGAGATTCCAATTTCTTGCGCGAGCTGCCTCTGCGTGGTGTCCTCCGCAGCGCGGCGCAGCGCGCGAAGATATGACACCCGCGTTACGACCTGCAAGCTGCGCAGCTTGCGGATGGTCTCCCCATCGGGCCTCTGAATGATCGACACGGCAACCACCTCCTATAGAACATTCTATCTGAGGAGGCTGGCCGCCGATAGAAGTCAGCGGGCGTGAGCGGTCGCCAGCTCGGCCCAGTGGGTCGTGGCGCGCAGCGAGAGCGCTTCGCGCTTCATCGTCCAGACCGGCCCCTTGCGGATCCCGGCGAGGCCCAGTCCGACCGCGGAGCGGCCGTGGCGTTTCGTCACGGCGTCGATCGTGGCGCCCAGACCCTTGGAGTCGAAAGCCGTATCGAACACGTCGAGGAAGGCGTGGGAGTCCTTCGGCGACAGGTTGGTGAGGATGACGCCGGCCCGCACGTAGCGGGCGCCCTCGCGCAGCCGCGGGCGCAACGTCGCGATCGCGGCCTTGACGATACCCACCGGGTCGTCGGTGGGCACGGGGAAGCCGGCGAGGCCGCCGGCGGACTCGTACGGCGCGTCCGCGAACGGCGACGTCGACGCGAAGACGCTCATCGTCTTCGTCACCGACCCCTGCGCGCGCAGGCGGTGCGCGGCGCGTTGCGCGTAGACGGAGAGCACCTGCTCCATGTCCGCGATCGTCGTCACCGGAGTGGCGAACGAGCGCGAGAAGATCAGCTGATCCCGGACGGTGCGGGCCGCCTCGAGCGGGATGCAGTCGACCCCGCGCAGCTCGTAGACGGAGCGCTGCAGCACCACGGAGAACTTCTTCCGGATCAGCGCCGGGTCGGCATCGCGCAGGTCCCGGATCGTGTGGATGGACAGCTCCGCGAGGCGCTTCCCGGTGCGGCCGGCCACTCCCCACAGCTCAGTGACGTGCTGCGACGCCATGAGCGCGTCGAGCTGATCGGGCGTGTACCAGTCGGTGTCGCAGACCCCGCCGAGGCGCGGGTGCTTCTTCGCTCCGCCCTTGTTGACGAACTTCGCGAGCGTCTTGCTCGGCCCGAACCCGACGCAGACGGGCAGGCCGACGTTCTTGGCGACGGCGGCGCGCATCGCGCGGCCGATCTTCGCCCGCTCCGCCACGTCGCCGTCGACGCCGAGGAAGCTCTCGTCGATCGAGTAGACCTCCTGCCAGGCGGAGTATCGGCCCAGCAGCTCCATCACGCGGGCGGACAGCTCGCCGTACAGCTCGTAGTTGCTCGAGCGGGCGATGACCTCCGGAAGACGGCCGGAGCGGATCAGGGGTTCGATCTTGAACCAGGGGGTGCCGTTCTCGATGCCGAGCTTCTTCACCTCGTCGGAGCGGGCGACCACGCAGCCGTCGTTGTTCGAGAGGACGACAACGGGCCGGCCGGCGAGCTTGGGGTCGAATAGCCGCTCGCAGGAGACGTAGAAGCTGTTCACGTCGACCAGGCCGACGCGCCGCTCAGAGCGCACGGTGCAGCCGGTGGAGACAGACCGTGACGACGCCCCACACCTGGAGGTCACTCAGCTCGGCGACGTGGATCGGCGGGTACTCCGGGTTCTCCGCCCGCAGCACCACTCCCCCGGGGTGCAGCTCGAGGCGCTTGACGGTCAGCTCGCCGTCGAGGATCGCGATGACCACGCTCCCGTGCGTCGGCGTGATCGACCGGTCGACCACGAGCTCGTCGCCGTCGCTGATGCCCGCGCCGGTCATGCTCTCGCCCGAGACGCGGACGATGAACGTCGAGGTCTTGTCCCGGATGAGGTGGTCGTTGAGGTCGAGGGACCCGTCGAAGTAGTCCTGTGCCGGCGACGGGAACCCGGCAGCCACCGCGTCACTGGTGACGAGGAAGGCGACGGCGACGGCGTCCGAGGCCGGAGTCGCGATGCGCTCCACAACGGTCACGCTCATGGTCGGCCCCCTCCTCGTCTCATCGAACATATGTTCGAATGCGTCCGAGTGTAGGTCGGCCCCACCGACACTCGCTCCCAGCCCGCGCACCGAGCGGGATCGGGTGCTCATACCGGGCGAGTCCTACCCAGATACCTATATAGGTATCTGGGTAGTTTGCTAGGTGGATAGATAGCCATATAGGTTTGCGGCATGCAGACAATGATGATCTACAGCGAGAGCGGCGGTGCGACGAAGAGCACCACCGCGGTCTCCCTGGCGATGGTGGCGGCCGAGGAGGGGCGGCGGGTGATCCTGATCGACCTGGATCCGCGTGGCGCGACCACGAAGTGGCTCGACGCGCAGCCCGTCGACGTCGGGCTCGACGTCGGAGCGATCCTGGGTAACGCCGACCCGAGGGGATGGGCGGACGAGCTCGCCGTGCCTTCGCCCTTTCACTCGAACCTTCGAGTGATCCCGTCCGACCGCAGCGTGAGCGCACGCGAAACGGACGATCCCGGAGAAGTCGGGCATCGCTTGGCGGACTCGCTCGAGGATGTGCCTGCGGACCTCGCGATCATCGACTGCCCGAACCGCCAGGGCGGGTCGCTGATCTACAACGCCCTGACGGCGGCGGAGTCAGTGATCTACGCCGCCACGCCCACCGCTGACGGCGTGGACGGATTCATTGGTGCACAGGAGAGTGTGCGCCGCTACAACGACCTCAGCGACCGCGCAGCGGTCGAGGAGGCCGGCATCATCGTTGGCGGCTACAAGGAGACGATCACGCCGCGAGAGGCTACGCACAGCATCGAGCAGATGCGAGAGACGGGGCTTCTCCTGACTCCGCTCGTCCCGCACCGGACCATCGTCGGAGAGGTCCGGTACTCGCACGACTGGTACGGCAACTTCCGCAAGGGCGCACCCGTCGCCGCCGCATACCGTGAACTCGCACGAAAGGTCATCCGATGACGAACGAAGATCGCCCCGCCAGCCTCCCGCGCCGAGCACAGCCGGCGCCCGACCGCAGCGACCCGATCGCGTCCAAGCCTCGTCCGGCTCCGACGCCCGCACCGGCGCCGGTAGCAGCCCCGGTATCGCGGGCGAATGCGGGCACGGCGGCCACGCCGCCGCGGAAGCAGCCCACGGAGGTTCTGCATGTGGACGTCGATGCCGAGCTGTCGTACTACGTCCAAGACCTGCGAGCCGCGACCGGTCGCACTAAGAAGAACATCGTGGAAACGGCCCTGAGCGAGTACCGCGACCGGAACCCGCTCAGCTGAGCCCGAGCCCCTCGAAGATAGCCAGATACCTATATAGGTATCTGGCTATCTTGATTCTCATGCAGAATCTAAATGGCGCTGTTGCACCAGGAGCGAACGGCGGATTCGAATCGCTCTGGATCGGCGTTCCATTCGAGGGCGTGGCCGGCGGGGTCGCTGGCGATCAGCGTCGCATTCACGTGCGCGTTGCTGAACGAACGGGAGTCGCTGAACGGCGTGGTGCGATCACCCCCCGAATGAATCAGGAGCACCGGTATGCGTAGTGGTGCGGCTGCGTCTATCCAGTCGAGTGCTTTGAAGTTGAGAGGAACTGGTGAGCCCAGTAGACGACTGACACCGCGGGCGCCGAGAGCCCATGTGGCGGCCGCAGCGACGACACGGGGGACTCCGGCGTTAGCGGCGCTGAAGAGCACGCTGTTGCGCCAACTGAGGACGGGGGAGACAAGGATCAAGCCTGCGATTCTGGATCGGTGCGACGAGCTCGTGGCGAGGCGCAACGCCATTGAGGCGCCGCTGGACCAGCCGACGAGGACGACCCGGCGCGCTCCCCGCTCGAGAGCGAGCGCGATCGCAGCGTCGACGTCGACCCATTCGGTCTGACCGAGCGTGAACGCATTGAGTGGCGCCGTTGGGCCTTCTCCGTCACCGCGGAAGGAAGGCACCAGTGAGGTGTAGCCGGTGCCTCTGAGTGCATGCACGGAGCGAAAGGCAGCGTCTCGGCCGGACAGACTGCCGTGGATGTGGATCGCCCAAGTGTCTGCGGCGTCTCCTTTGCCGGAAAACAACCAGGCAGGCGCCTGTCCAAGCTCGGTTTCGACGGTCACCTCGCGGGCGTCCGGGTCGAGTTCTCGGGCCGTCGCGAACACATTCCCGATGGGTCGACTCAGGGAGCCGGCCGTGGGGGAGGGGGCATCAGCATTGAGTGTGAGGATGCGTTCGATCCCGTCTGGTCCGCTTCGCAGGATCGGACCGAGGACCGCGTGGCGGGTTTCGTCGTCGTAGAGCAGGCCGAGCTTGCCGTTCTGCTTCGTGATCGGAGTAGGACCGAGGACGATGCGATCGGGCGTCGGAACCGCGACGATCGGTGTTGGGCGGCTGCGCTGCGGTCGGATGACACGGCGCGCAACGGTGGCGACGACCGCGGCTCCGGCGACGCCGACACCAACTGCGGGGATCGCGACCCAGAGTGCGCTCACCGGCTATGCGGCCTTCCGGAAGCCGCCGCCGATCACTCGCGGAGTGAACGCCTGGTCGGGAGCGATGAGCGTGCGGACCCGAGCGACAGCTGCATTCTCGTCAAAGGTGAACGCGCCCTCTCCGCGAACCTCAGCGTTCTTCGTGAGCACGAGGATCTGTTGAGCGTGTGCGATCAATCGCCGGTCGCTCAGGTAGGTCGTGAACGGTGGTCGCTCGATGAGGCCGTGTCGGACGGCGGCCTTCGATGCTCGAGCGACGTCGATCCGGCGACGGAGAGGAACGACGATCGCCGTCCACCCGATGCCGAGCATGATGATGAGAAGACCGAGGAAGAACGGTATCTCAGCGGCGTTCCACGCGGAGTAGCGGAAGGCGTCTCCGCCGTAGCCGAAGTGAGAGGCTGTGAGGAAGGCAATCTCGATCAAGCAGCCGATCGTGGTGATGGCGAATCCGGTGATGAAGACGAGCTGAACCCCGCGCCAGTTGCGACGCGCGTTGATGATCGAGGAGACGGATAGCCACACGAGAGTCGCCATGTAGGCCGATCCGTAGAGCCAGACGGCGGTCTGGTCGAGGCGGTCGATGATGAAGTCGACGCTTGTGCGGCCCCGGTTGCCGATCAGCAGGAACGGCACGATGTAGGAGCCGAACATGATCGCCAGGCCCCACCGACTGCCGACGCGGCCTTCGCCGCCGGCGCGCCGTCCGAGCGCTTCGCGGAAGAACCAGAAGGCCGATGCTGCTGCCAGGTCGCGGACGAGGGTGATGACGTTGGTGCCACCCAGTAGCGCGTCATATGTGAAGAAGGGGATGGGGAATCCGTAGGTGGAGAGTGCGACGGCACCGCTCACCGTGGCCCAGAAAGCGGGACGCGCTGCGGGCTTCGCTGCGGCGCGAGGAGCCCGCACAAGCACCAGCGCAATGAGAAGCGCTAGGCAAACCTGTTGGATCATCCGAAATACGTTTCTTCGCTCGTCCGATTGAGTGTCTGGATACGGCGGACCATCGCGAAAGCTACTTCCTCGATGGCAATCTCCGCCTTCGCTTCTGTGCTTTCTGGATCATCTGTCGGGGCACAGAGGTGTGTGGCTCCGTGCCGCCGGCCCGGATGGATCAGCCGCGGGATCTGCTCGCTGAACCAGGCGTCCGGAGCGTAGACGAAGAGGATGTGCGCAAGCTCATGGCACGCGTTCTGGCTCTGGTAGTGGAGCTCGTCGCTCTCTCGGCAGACGACGGTGCCGAACTCGGCTGTGTCGATCCAGAGCCCTGTCACTGATTTGAGGTCAGCGCTGGCGGAGGCGATCAGATAGATCGGCTTGCCGTAGACCTTCTCGACGGACGATTGAAGATCGTCCCACGTCGCGGCGGCCGGAAGTCCGAGCCTGCTCACGAACTCGTCGGCCGCCTGAACGATCGATCCACTGCGGCCTTGGCCACTGCGGCGGAGCATCCGCCACCGGCCGCGACCTCGTTCCGTGGAGTCTGACGGCATCGATGGACTCCGTTCGCCTGGCCGGGAGAAGCTCATCCACTTTAGACGGCATTCCGGGCGCGAGCGGAGCTGCGTGGCCCTACAGGACGGCGCGGCCGGCTATCGACGTAGCTCGGTGACGATTTCGGACACGACGGCGGCGATGCCGCGTAGCTCGTCGGGCTCGATTGTTCCGAGCGATCGGGCGGCGACGCGCTCGATGCCGAGCGAGCGCATGGTGCCGTCGAACCCGAGGCGGGCTTCCACGGCCTCGACCAGCTCGGGGTCGTCTCTGAGCAAGTAGTCGGGGTCGACGTCGAGTGCTTCGGCCACGGCGAAGAGCACTTCGACTCGTGGTGCCGAGGGGAGTTGCCCGGCCATGAGCAGGCCCCATTCCTGGCGATCGATCGAGGCCCCGCTGAGGAGAAGGATCTCGGAAATTCTGGTGCGGGAGGTAGTGGCGTCGAGGCCTCGTGAAGTGAAGACCAGTGAGAGACGACGCGCCAATTCGGCGGGACGTAGAGCGCTGGATTCCTCAGTCGGCATGGATTCGCCGTCTGTGACGTAGCTGACCAGTTCCTTAAAGGCTACTCGGCCCTGAAGCTGCTTCACGAGCGAGTCCAAATCGGCGTTCGTGGCGTGCGCGAGCGCGAGAAGAACAGGGACAGGCATGTCCCGTTCTCCCTTGATGTACCGAAGGACGGTCCGGTAGGGCAGGCCGGCTCGCTCAGCCGCGGCCTTCACGTTGAAACCGGCGTCGTAGATGGCGCTCTTGACGGCCTCGCCTATGACGGCATTGACGTTCGTTGAGTCCACCTCCACACCACGATTCTAGGTCGGCGGCTACCGACGTGCCGTCAGTGTAGACAGTCAGTGTCCCATTTGGGCATCTACGAGTGTCCAAACGGGCAGTTTGGGACTAGATTGTGATGAAGGCAACGAGGGGAACCAACGACATGAAGCACACGAAGCACACCGGCACCGGCCTCTGCGCCGCGATGGCCGCTGCGGCTGTGCTCGCATTGGCAGGGTGCTCGGGCGCTGCTCCCGAAACAGCACGAACTGCACCGACGCCGACCGCCCAGATCCCTTCTGCATCGGGCTCGACTGCGGCCAGCACGGCTGAGGCGACGCCGACTGCGGCCGCCGCTCCGGTCGACTCTGAGCCGGTTCCCGTTCCGGGAGTCGAGAACGACGCGCTTGCCCTCGCGGCCTCGGCAGTGACGGCGTTCTGCCGCCCGACGCTCGACTACGACACCTGGATCGCGGAGCTCTACCCGTTCCTGACTCAGCAAGCGGCGATCGCCTACGAGACGGTCGATCCGATGAACGTGCCCTGCACGTCGTTGACCGGCGATGCTCGGGTCCGGGACGGCGACGGCACGTTCACCATTCGCGTTCTGGTGCCCACCGACGCTGGGGACTACTCGGTCTACGTCCACCGTGCTGTAGAGACGGCGCCCTGGGGCGTCGAGCAGATCACCCCCCTGGCCTCGGAGTAGGCCGGTGCAGAAGGGGGGAATTGGGGTACTGGCGGCGGTTATGGTGCCGATCGTCACCGTGGCGCTACTGCTGTGGGTGCTGTTCTTCGGCGGATCGGCCGCGGCCGCATGCCTACCTGGTGGAGGCCCGGTCAACGTGTCCGCGATCCCGGCGGACGCGAAGGTCGGGGCCTACGGGCACGACCAGCTCGTGAACGCAGCACTGATCGTCAATGCAGGTGCAGCGAAGGGGCTCGGCGCGGACGGGCAGACGCTCGGTGTCCAGACGGCGATCGGGGAGTCCTCGCTGGTGAATATCACCTACGGCGACGGCGCGATCAACCCGGACGGATCGGTCGCTGACTCGATCGGCCTGTTCCAGCAGCAGTCGAGCTGGGGCACCGTCGAGCAGCGCATGGACCCGACGACCTCGGCGGGCTTCTTCTACGACCGCCTCGTGGCCGTCGAGGGCTGGCCGGCAATGGAGCCCTCCATCGCGATCAACAAGGTCCAGCGCAACGCCGACCCGAACCACTACACGAAGTACCGCGCCGACGCCGTGGCGATCATGACCTACCTGAACGGGCTCGGTAGCAGCACGACGGGGCCGGCGACGACCGGCGCACCGGTCAGTGTTCCGTCGACGCCGACCAGCACCACGCCTACGACGGCTGCGCCGGTCGGTGGATGCGTAGCCGTGTCCGGAGACGCGCAGGCCCTCGCCGCCGGACTCGTGACGGCGATGGACGAGGGGCGCCTGCGCCTACTCGAGGACCGCTACGCGCAGCAGATCCGCGACATGGCCGCCGGGACCGCCAAAGAGAACTGCGGCATCGACGTCCGGATCCTCCAGGTCATCACCATCGCGCTGAACACGTTCGGGAAGGTCGGCGTCTCCGACCTCAACCGACAGTGCACCGGCTCGCTCCTGGGCGCAGGCACCGGCTCCTCGCACTGGATCAATGGCGGCGGTCACGCGGTCGACTTCTTCTCCTTCGACGGCACGGCCACCACCGGCTGCGACCCCAACGCGCTGAAACTCCTCACCGTTCTGGACCCGCAGGTGCCCCAGGGCTCCCGGGCCGGCCAAATCCAGTGCCGCTCGACCAGCTACGAGCACATCACTCAGTTCACCGATACCCCGAACCACCTCCACTTCGACGTGGGGTTCGCGGACGGACCCCTCACCACCGGATAACCGGACCTCTTCGGCGTCGCGACCGCGACGTCGATCCCCCCAGCACCACCAACGAAACGGAGCACCTCATGTCCCTGCTCGCAGCGACGACCGACATCCTCACCACCGCAGGCGCGCTCGGCGCCGTCGTGCCCGACCCGGGACCCGGCGGCATGCCCCCCGGGTTCGAGGCCTTTACCACCGTCATGGGCTGGGCCAAGTGGGTCGGCCTCGGCGTCGCCGTCGTCGGCCTGATCATCCTCGGCGTCACCATGACCGTCTCCGCCCGCCGCGGCGAAGGCGGAGAGATCGGCGGCTGGCTCGGCCGCCTGCTCGTCGGCGTGATCATCGTGTCCGCCGCGTTCACGATCGTCGGCTTCCTCATGGGCGCGTAGCGTCCGGAGGAAACCGACCGCATCACCAACGAAAGGCACGACGTCATGAGCGACACGGAGTCCCGCAACCCGTTCACCAGTCGAGGATTCATCTTCGGAGCCATCATCTTCGGAGTCCTCGTGCTGGCGGCGATCCTCCTCGCGATTACGTCCCTGGGCGGAGGTGGCGGGCAGAGTGCTCCCGCCACCTCCGCGACGCCCGCCGTCACCGCCTCACCGGAAACCGACACCGCCGCAGCAAGCGTCTGCAACCTTCCCGGTTACGACGAGAGCGGAACGCTCTCGACGGCACCTGTCACCGACTGGACCATCGTCGGCACGATGGCCGCACCGTCGTCGGACACCGCCGGCCCCGGCGTGATCGGAGAGGACGGGCTGCGCAGCTGCTACGCGCACACCGTCGAAGGATCGCTCTTCTCGGTGGCGAACCTCTGGGCGATGGGAACGGATGGGCGCCTGGCCGACGCCGTTCTCGAGCGCCAGACCGCGCCTGGCGCTGGTCGCGATGCCGCGATCGCCGCGGACATTCCCCAGAGCAACACCGGAGGCAGTGTCCAGATCGTCGGCTTCCGCGTGAGCTCGTACACCGCGGACGAAGCCACGATCGACATCGCCTTCCGCTCTAACACCAATCAGCTCCTCAGCTTCCCCGCTCCCGTGACGTGGGTCGACGGCGACTGGAAGTCGGTGTTGACCGCTGACGGTCAGCCGCCGTTCCGTCCGACCGCACTCACCAGCTTGGGCGGCTATATCCCTTGGGCAGGTACCGAATGACAGTGACTCCACCCGCAGGCGAGCCCTGCGCAGCGTGGGACGTCGTGTGCTGGTCATCAGCAGGCATCGGCGAAGTCGTCTCGAAGGCGTCTAACGACGCCTTGCAGCAGTTCGTGAACAACATCTTGGAGGGCTTCGGCAAAGCGGTCGTCTCGCTCGGCACCCTCTGGGTGAACGTTCCCTCCCCGGTGACCGTGGTCGACCGGGGAGGCGGCGTTAACGGTGGCGGTACCCCGCCCCTGCCGGAAGCGTTCGAGACGATCCTCGGCTACGTGACGTGGGTCGCGGCGGGCCTCGCGGTCATGTCGCTCATCATCGCCGGCGTCATGATGAGCACCCGTCGCCGCCACGGCGACGGCGAGGCGCACATGGGACGCATCGGCGTCATCATCTTCGCCGTCTTCCTGCTCTCCTCCGCCTCAGCGCTCGTCACGGGGTTCCTACCCCTGGCGCTGCACCTCAACGAATCTTCGAGCGTCGTCGGCTGGGTGCAAGGGCAGCTCGAGTGGTACGCCGGAGGACTCGCGATCCTGTCGATCCTCGTCGCCGCCGGCCGCATGGTCTGGACGCAGCGTGCGGGCGAGTTGCGCACCCTCGCCCGGTCGGTACTGACGCTGATCGCCGTCGCCGGCGCGGGACTCGTCGTGATCCGTCTCGCCACGCAGGCAGGCGACGCCTTCTCGATCTGGATCCTCAACAACTCCACCGACTGCGACGTCACCAACGGTGAGAGCAACTGCTTCGGCACGAACATCTTCGCGATGATTTCGCTGACCGCAACGTCGGGTATCGGCCTCATCGGCTTGTTCCTCCTCGGCATCCTCGCCGTGCTCATGACCTACGTTCAGATCGCGCTCATGGTGTTCCGCGGCGCGATGCTCGTCGTCCTCGCCGGCATCTTCCCGATCGCTGCGGCCGCGACCAATACGGAAATCGGGCAGCAGTGGTTCAAGAAGACGATGGCCTGGACCCTCGCCTTCATCCTCTACAAGCCCGCCGCGGCGATCGTCTACGCGATCGCGTTCCGGATGACCGGCACTGATCTGTTCAAGTCGGACGGGACCGGGCTGTTCCAGATCGTCACGGGCCTCGCGCTGATGCTCATCGCGCTCGTGGCCCTGCCCGCGCTGATGCGCTTCCTCGTCCCCGCTGTCGCCTCGGTGGGCGGTGGCGGTGGCGGTGCAGGCCTCCTGCTCGGTGCGGCCGCGGCCGGTGGAGCGGCGGAGATTGCCAGCGGAGCAATCCGCTCGCGCAGCGGAGGCGACAGCGGCGGGGGCGGAGGGTCGCCCGGCGGCGGTGGCTTCGGCTCCGCACCGTCCGGCAGTAGCGCCTCCGCCGGCAGCAAGGGGTCACCCGCGGCGACTCCGGCCGCCTCCGGTGCAGGCGGCGGCGCAGCAGCAGGCGGTGGCGCAGCTGGCGGAGCTGCGGCCGGCGGTGGTGCGGCAGCGGGCGGTGCGGCGGCAGGCGGTGGTGCCGCAGCCGCGGCAGGAGGCCCGATCGGTGTCGGCCTTGCGGTGGCAGGGAAGGCCGCCGAAGGCGCGAAGCACGCAGCAGGGGCGGTCAAGGCCGCCACGGACGACGCCACTGGCGGCAACGGAAGCGGGAACTGATGAGCACGGCAACTCCTACGCGCAGCGCTGAGGCGCCGCGCACGTACGGCAACTGGCGTCGCCCGCAGACTGCGGGACTCGGCGGCCTCGGACAGCTCGCCACGGGCGTGCTGTTCGTCGGCATCCTCTCCTCGATCATCGCGTCGATGTTCTCCGGCCTCGTGGCCGCGCTGATCGTCGCCGCGATCTTCGGCGGGATCTTGCTGACGGTTTCGGTGAAGGACAAGCACGGGCAGAGCGCCCTCGGAAGGACGGTGAATCGCGTGAACTGGATGCGGACGAAGGCCAAGGGAGCGAACGTCTACCGTTCAGGTCCCGCGGGTCGGGCGAAATGGGGCACCTTCCAGCTCCCCGGACTCGCTGCGGCGTCGCAGCTCTCCGAGCACGAGGACTCGCACGGGCGCCGATTCGCTCTCGTGCACGTCCCCTCCACCAAGCACTACACCGTCGTAATCGCTACCGAGCCGGACGGCGCCGCGCTGGTGGATCAGGAGCAGGTCAACAACCAGGTCGCGGAGTACGGCATTTGGCTCTCCAACCTTGGAGACGAGCCCGGCATCGAGGCCGCCTCCGTCACCGTCGAGACGGCCCCCGACACCGGTACGCGCCTGCGCTCGGAGGTCGAGGGGTCGATGGACCCGGATGCGCCGGAGTTCGCTCGAGCGATGCTCTCGGAGGTCGTGAGCAGCTACCCGGTCGGGTCTGCCACGATCCGCGCCTACGTCGCGATCACCTTCTCTTCCCTGTCTCGCATCGGCGGGAAGCGCCGCAACGCGAAGGAGGTCGCCGCCGACCTCGCCGCCCGCCTGCCCGGCCTGACGACGAGCCTTGCCGCGACAGGGGCCGGCGCTGCCCGGCCGCTCGGTGCTCAGGAGCTGTGCGAGGTGATCCGGATCGCCTACGACCCCGCCGCCGCCGTCCTGATCGATGAGGCCCGCGCCTCCGGGGACGTGCCCGAGCTGTCGTGGACGGACGTCGGCCCCGCGGCCGCGGAGTCCCGGTGGGAGTCGTACCGGCACGACGGCGCCGTGTCGACGTCGTGGACGATGACCTCCCCGCCGCGCGGAGTCGTGCAGTCCGGGATCCTCGCGCGCCTGCTCGCGCCGCACCGCGACGTCGCTCGCAAGCGCGTCACCCTGCTCTACCGCCCCATCGACCCGGCCCGCGCCGCGGCGATCGTGGAGGCGGACCTGAACGCGGCGCAGTTCAACAGCTCCGCGTCGACCAAGCCCACCGCCCGCTCGACCCTCTCCACCCGCTCCGCCCAGGCGACCGCGGCGGAGGAGGCCTCCGGTGCTGGCCTGCTCAACTTCGGCCTAATCGTCACCGCGACGACCACCGACGCTGTGCACGAAGCGGACGCCCGCGCGGCGATCGACTCGCTGACCGCCGCGGCGCGTCTTCGGGTGCGGCCGGCGTTCGGGTCGCAGGACACCGTTTTCGCTGCGGGTCTGCCGCTGGGGCTCGTGCTCCCGCGTCACCTGCGCCTGCCCACCGAAGTGAGGGAGTCCCTGTGAGCCTGATCACCCGCCTGTTCTCCTCGAACAGCGACAACGAGCTCGAGCCCGGCGAGGACGTCCTGCCGGACGGAGCGGTCACCGCCGCGCACGGCGATACGACGGGGGAGGAGCTGACCGGCGACGGCCTGCCCACCGGTGCCGTGTCGTCCTCGGCAGAGCCCGGCACCGACACGACGGCACCCTCGCGGCGGGCTGCGCGCGGGCAGGGCGAAGCTCCAGCCCCGGTAGCAGCGGTCGCTCAGCGCCCGACGCTCACCAGAGAGCGCACCACCCCGCGCACCCGACGCCGAGAGGGGAAGAAGATCGAGATCCCGCACGGCGGGAAGAAGAAGAGCCAGGGGACGGCGCTGCGCCGTCCTCTGCGCCCGAGCATCCGCGGATGGCTCGGTCGCGGCGGTGGTGAAGCCGTCAACGTCACGGCCGCAGACGAGTTCCGCGGGACGACCGTGCAGGTGTGCGGGCTGTACCCGTTCTCGGTCGGGACGGGTACGCCGATGATCGGGGTGCCGCTGGGGAAGAACCTCTCCACCGGCGCCTCCGTCTGCTGCGACCCGATCAGCTGGTTCCAGCGCGCAAACCTCATCAGCAACCCGTCGATGTTCGTGCTCGGCAAGCCCGGCCTGGGGAAGTCCTCGCTGACCCGCCGCATGGCCGCCGGCCTCGCCGGGTACGGCACGATCCCGCTCGTGCTGGGCGACCTCAAGCCGGACTACGTGGATCTGATCGAAGCTCTCGACGGGCAGGTGATCCCTCTTGGCCGTGGCCGCGGGTACCTGAACATCCTCGATCCCGGTGAGGCGTCGGAGGCGGCGCAGCGCCTGCGTGACGAGGCCGACCGCTCGCTCGAGCGGGCCGACGAGCTCGCGCACCAGGTCGACGCGCTCGGCGTCTCCGACGACACCGCGGCGATGATCGCGGAGGTCGGTCGGCTGCGCAAGCACGCCGCGAAGGTGCAGCGCCTCGCGCACCAGGTCCTCGCGGACGCCCACGGCCGCCGGCACACGATGGTCGCAGCGCTGCTGACGATCCTCCGCTCCCAGCCGCCGAGCGACCGTGAAGAGACGATCATCGACCGGGCGCTGAAGTACCTGGACGAGCACCACCAGGGCGTGCCGGTCCTCGCGGACCTGCTGCGCGTGATCCAGGAGGCGCCGGACGAAGTTCGTCAGGTCGCGTTGGACCGCGGCAACATCGAGAAGTACAAGGACGTCACCGAGAACCTCGAAGCCTCCCTCATCGGCCTCACCACCGGTGGACGCCTGGGCGAGGTGTTCTCGAAGCAGACGACCACGCCGATGCGCCGGGACCGGCCCGTCGTCTACGACGTGTCCTCGATCGACGACTCCGAAGGCGACCTCCAGGCCGCGATCCTCCTCGCCTGCTGGTCCGCCGGCTTCGGGACCGTCAACGTCGCGGCCGCCCTCGCGGACGCGGAGCTCGAACCGCAGCGGCACTACTTCGTGATCCTGGACGAGCTGTGGCGGGCGCTGCGCGCGGGTAAGGGCATGGTCGATCGCGTCGACGCGCTCACCCGCCTGAACCGTGCGCGCGGCGTCGGCCTGGCGATGATCAGCCACACCATGTCCGACCTCCTCGCACTGGCCTCCTCGGAGGATCAGATGAAGGCGAAGGGCTTCGTGGAACGCTCCGGCATGGTCATCTGCGGCGGCCTCCCCGGTGCTGAGATGCCGCTGCTGACCTCGGCGGTGCCGATGTCGATCGCGGAACAGGGGATGCTCACCTCCTGGCAGGACCCGCCCGCCTGGGACCCCGTGTCCGGGCACGAGTCCGAGCCTCCCGGCCGCGGCCGCTTCCTGATCAAGGTCGGCGGACGTCCCGGTATCCCGGTGCGCGTCGAGCTGACCGCAGCAGAGAAGGAGGTCAACGACACCAACAAGCTCTGGCACGCGACCTCCCGCGCCGGCCGCGCAGCGGAGCCACTGCCCACCGATCCCGTGAACGTCGAGATCCTGCCGTGAGCGTCCTCGTCGCACTCGGCGCGAGCTGCGTCGCGGCCGGCGCCGCCGGCGCCGCGATCATCAACGCGATCCGAGCCCGTCAGCGGACGGCAGACCGCGATCGGTTCCTGCTCACCCTCTGCTGGACCGGCGTCGGGCTCATGGCGAGCTTCGTCGCCTGGGACCAGTGGGACCGGGTGATCGCGTGAGCTGCCCGTCGACGCTCGCCTTCGAGGGCTACCGCTGGACCTGCCAGCGGTCCGCCCCGGGGGAGCACGGCTTCCACACGACCGACCTCCCCGTCTCCTTCGCGGAGCGGGGCCTCGCGGTCCTCTCCTGGGGGACCTCGCACCAAGCACCCGCCAACGACTGCACCCCGCGGTGGGCCGGCCCGATCTACACGGAGGAGTCCGCATGAGCGCCACCGCCAACAACCGCCGCCGCGAGCCTGGCAAGGCCAATAACGACGCCCTGATGCTCGGCGCAGCCCTCGCGGCGATCGCTGCGATCGGCATCGTCTGGGTGGCCGTCGCGGTCGGTTCCAAGCTCGACGGCGTGAACGAGGGCCTGCCCTCGGACCCGTTTGAAATCATCTCGGGCCTGTTCCGCGGCCAAGTGGTGTGGTCGACGTCCGCAACGATGATCGCCGCGGCCGCCGTCGCCGTCATCGTCCTCGTGGGCCTCTGGCTCGTGTGGATGCGCTCGCTCGGACGGAAGAACCGCTCAAGCGTCGACCACGCCGCCCGCTACATGGCGACCCCGCGCGACCTGGCGCCGATGATGCGCAAGGAGGCGTTGAAGAAGTCCGCCCGCCTCGGCGTCGCTGAGAACCCCGGCGTCCCGGTGGGCCGGCTGCACCTGGGGAAGCAGATGCTCTACGCCTCGTTCGAGGACATGATGCTGCTGATCGCCGGCCCCCGCGTGGGCAAGTCGACCTCCCTCGTCATTCCCGCGATCATGGCTGCGCCCGGCGCCGTGGTCACGACGTCGAACAAGCGCGACGTGCTCGACGCGACCCGCGACGTCCGCGCCGCCAAGGGTCACGTGTGGGTCTTCGACCCCCAGCGCGTCGCGTTCGAGGACGCGACATGGTGGTGGAACCCCCTCTCTTACGTCACCGACGACACCAAGGCCGCGAAGCTCGCGACGCACTTCGCCTCCGGCACCCGGGCGATGAACGCGAAGACCGACGCCTACTTCGACGGCAAGGGCCAAGAGCTGCTGTCCGACCTGCTGCTCGCGGCCGCGGCAGGCAACCGGCCGATCAGCGACGTGCTGCTCTGGCTGACCTCCGTCGAGGACGAAACCCCCGTCGAGCTCCTGCACGACAACGGCTACCCGACCAACGCGCGAGCTGTCCGCGGCATCATGAACACCGCCGACAAGGCCCGCGACGGGATCTACTCGACCGCGCAGGGCATGGCGGTGTGCTTGAAGAGCGCCGCGACCGCCGACTGGGTGAACGCCCGCCCGAACGACACCCGTCCGCAGTTCGTCCCGGAGACGTTCGTCACGTCGACCCAGACGCTGTACTCGCTGTCCAAGGAGGGCGCCGGCACCGCCGGCCCGCTCGTCACCGCCCTGACCGCCGCGACGATCGAGGCCGCGGAGGAGCACGCCGCGCGATCCCGCGGCGGGCGCCTCGCGACGCCGCTCGTCGCCGTTCTCGATGAGGCCGCGAACGTCTGCCGGTGGAAGGACCTCCCCGACCTGTATTCCCACTACGGATCGCGCGGGATCCCGATCATGGCCGTGTTCCAGTCCTGGTCCCAGGGCGTCGGCGTGTTCGGCAAGGAGGGCATGCTCAAGCTCTGGTCCGCCGCGAACGTGAAGCTGTACGCCGGCGGAGTCGCGGAAGACGAGTTCCTGCGCACCCTCTCCGAGCTGATCGGCACCTACGACAAGGAGACCACCTCCGCCAGCTACAACAAAGGTGTGCGCTCCACCACCTCGGCGCTGCGGCGAGAGAAGATCCTCGAAGTCGCGGACCTCACCAGCATGGGCCGCGGACGGGCGATCATGCTCTCCTCCGGAGCCCGCGCGGCGCTGGTCGACACGGTGCCCTGGTACAACGGGCCGAAGGAGCAGGTCGCCGCGATCAACGCCTCCATCGCCGCCCACGACGCCAGCAGCGGACCGGCGAACGCTGCACCCGTCTCGCCTGTCGTGACGGTGATGCCTCCGCTCGAGGATCAGCCTGCGGCGGACGTCGACGCGGAGCAGAACGCGACTCTCCGGGGCGAGCGATGAGCGACGAGGATCTGTTCGACGTCGACACGGATCCCGTCACGCTGCACCCCGTCGAGGAGGAGGTGGACGAGGAGGAGGTGCCTGCGACGTACTTCGGATCTGCCGACGAGTGGGTCAGGAAGTTCCTCCGGCCCTCCTATCGACGCCGGGTGACGGCCAAGGGCCAGGCCGCCGGCGATCGGTGGGCGGCTGAGTGGTGGAGCAGCGTCGAGGCGCTGACCCGCATCGAAGCCCTCTGGCGGATGTGGGAAGAGATCCGCACCAGCGCCGGCTCCCTGAGCGCCTACTGGATCAATCACCTCGACCCGCACATGCGAGTCCTGCTCTCGCCCAGCGGCCCGTTCGCGACGTCGACAGACGAGAACCGGCCGGGCGACATGCTTCCCTACACAGCCCCTCCGACCGGGATGTTTCCCGAGGACGCACAGGGCTGAGGACGACGGACAGAGAAGGGCCCGCGACACCAACCGGTGTCGCGGGCCCTTCTCTGTTCCAGCGTCAGCGACCTGGTTCGGACCGCTCGATCTGAGCACCCTGGCCACGCGCGCCTCGCGTCGAGGGGACGCGAGTGCGCTTCGTGGCCTCCGCGCCGCGCGCAGGAGTGGCGAAGGAGGCGTCGACGGTCATCCGCGCGTTGACCTGCTCCTCGGGAACGTTCTGAGCCTGCATCGATGCTGCGGTGTGTGCTCGCCGCTCGGCACTGTCGTACGCAAGCTCTCCTTCGGAGCGTGCCGCGGCCGCACGCCCCTCCTGAGCGGGTGCGGGAGCGTCGGGGGCACTCTGCTGGCCGCTGTCGTCTCGGTAGAGCGCGACCTGGGCACGAGCGTCCTCAGCGAGGCTACGCAGCTCCTCAGGGCTCTGCGTGGGTGTCCCGCCGGCCTCCGCGTCTCGGTCGTACTGAGCAGCTTGCTGCTCGAGCTCATCGGCGCGACGCTCGCCGTCGACGGGGATCTCGACGGACGTGTTCTGGGATGCGTCGTTGGCGCGGTCGAGGCGGTCGGCCTCCGTGACCATCACCTGAGCTTCGGTGACGTCGCGCTGCGACTGTGCCCGCTCGGCATCCGCTGCGTCGACGGCAGAGCCGCCGGTCTGGTCCGTGCGCCACTCCTGCACGAGAGCGGCGCGGGCGGCTTCGGCAACGGCCGGGTCTGCGGGCTGCACCCGTCCGTCGTCATCGAAGGCGACGGCCGTCTCGACGCGGTAGTCCTGGTAGCCGACCGGATCGTTGGCGCGCTTCCACTCCTCCGCAAGGCTTACGTGCATCGCGGGAATGTCGCCTGCGACCGCTGCGCGGTAGTCCTCGATGAGAGCACGCTCGGCCGAAAGATTGGGCTCTCGGGCGTCTCCGACAGGCATGGTGAGACGGTCCTCGTCGTGCCGGTGGTACCCCTCGGGTGCGGCGGTAGTGGCCCACTGCTTCGCGAGGTCCAGCTCGGTCGGGGTGTCGCGGGCGATGCCCTGCAGCGTGGCGACGTCGACGCCGTAGCGCTCCTTCGCCTCGGACGCGATCAGGGCGCTGGCGGACGCGATCTGCGGGTCCGCGTCCTTCCACGCCGCGGCCGTCTCAGCGACGCGGGCGACGTCATGCACGGTCGCCTGATCCCACCACTGGGGATCGTTGACGACTGTCACGGCCTGCCGTGCAGACGCCCGCTCAGCCTCGTAGCGGGCTGCGAGCTCGCGCGCCTCGATCGCGCTGCGCTGCTGAGCCTCACGCATCGCCTCCTGGTACGCGCGAGCCAGCTTCTCGCCCAGCTGGACCGCGATTGTGAGCGCGATCCGTGCGGACGAGTTGATGGACTCCTCCACGCCTCCGTCGTCGTCAGCCATAGTGATGCCTCCCCTTCACTCGTGTAGGTCTAGCGGTCGCGTCCGTCGCGCTCGCGCGGCTCAGCGCCGCGCTGCGGGGCAGCGATAGATGTGGCGTCCGGCGCAGCCTTGGTGAGCTTCGTCGGCACCGGGCTCCCGGTCGCGAAACTCGCCTGCACTGTCTCGCGTGCGCGACGGGTGTCCTCGGGCAGAGCATCCCAGGCGTTTTTCTGGATCTGCGCGTTGTAGCCCTCGTGAACCGCCTTCAACTGGTTCCGGATCGTCCCCGCGAGCTCCTGGGTGCGTCGCGCGTCGCCAGCGGCCTTGTGGGCGTCCATAATCGCCCGCGTGGTGCGCACGATCTGGCGCAGCAACATCGCCTCCTCGGCGGCCTTGTTGCGCTTCCCGGCTGTCGCGAGGATCAGCATCGTCGTGCCGGCCATCGACGGCATCGCGGTCGGCCGCGGCGTCGACTCGTGCGCGCGCAGGTGCGCGGATCGGGCGAGCTGGCGCGACGCTTCGGCCAGCGGTCCGGGAGTCGGCTCGAGGCGCCGCGACCACGCTGCGTACGCCCCGGATGCTTCTCGTGCAGCGTGAGCCCACGTCGCCCGATCGGACGGGTCGACGGTGCTCAGGTAGTCGTGGAGCCGGGTCATGTCCTCGGCGTAGGTTGAGTACAAGTCACTCGACAGCTCGGCCTCCTCGCGGCCAGGCTTCACCGGCTCGTACCGCCACGGGTTTTTCGCGGTGGCGCGCCACTCGTCCACGGCTGCCTGGGCAGTCTGTGGCTCGTCCGGCCAGCCCTTCCGCAACTCCGGAAGGGTCAGGTCGCGAGCGAGGCGCCCACCGCCGTGCCAGACGACCGGCGCTCCCTTGTCGGGGCGCAGCGCGACGGAGTAGCCGGCGACAACGTCGTCTCGACCGGCGGCGTAGCGGGGGCGGATGAGCACCCCGGCCTGGCGCATTCGACGCACGAACTCACCCTCGTCCGCGGAACTGGTCGCGGCTGAGCGGACGGCGCGTTCGAGTCGGTGTGCGTCGACCTCGACGGCGCCTCGTCGGCGTGCAGCTTCACGCTCGCCGGGGACGACTCCGCGCTCACCAAGCTCGCGCTCCGGAGCGTGCAAAGGCTGTAGGTCGAAGTCGCGTTCCAGCTCACGGCTGACCTTCTGGGCGAGGCGCTTGTCGTAGGGGATGTACGCCTTCGTGCCGTCCTCGCGCACTCGGGAGACGGCGATGTGGATGTGATCGTTGCCGTTCTTCGAGAGACCATGCCGCACGGCGACCCACCGACAGTCGGCCTTGCCGATGTCCTCGCCAGCGAACCCCATTCGGCGCACGAACTCGGTGGCGATCTGGCCCCACTTCTCGTCGCTCAACTGCCCCTCCTCGGCTTTCAGCGAGAGGGAGCAGTGCCACACGTCGGCGTCGACCTTCTCGGTGACCGGCTTCCCGGTACGGGAGTCGATCATCAGCTCACCGGTGGTCGGGTCGGTGACCTTCTCCGCGCGCTGCACGGTGACGCCGAATGCCTCCTTGGGGAGGTTCAGATCGCGCGCGACAGCGAGCGCGGCGGCGTGGTCGAGGACGCTCTCTCCGTGCATCGCCATGATCGCGCCGTTGCCGGCGATGAGGTGCTGTTCGGTGTGCTCGTTCGAGCGCCCCTCGCCCGCAAGGTAGGTCATCAGGCCGTCCATGCGGCCGCCGTAGGTGACGTTCGGAATCACAGGCCGGCCACCCGACGAACGGCGTCGCGAATCTCGGGAGCGAGCTTCTGGAACTCGCGGTAGATCGCCGCAGCCTCGTCAGGGAATCGGCCCTCGGTGTTCGCGAACTTGGCGAGCTGGTTGACGTTGTTCGTCAGGTTCTCGAGGCGAGAGTTCACGGAGAACAGCTCGGCGACAGCCTGCTTCCACTCCGTGTCGGTCCGCACCTGGGCGTTCATCGCGGACTCGAAGAGCAGCCGGGGAACCGTGACGCTCTGGACGACCGCCCGAGCCTCAAGCTGCACCCGCTCCTCGTCGGTGACGTAGACGCGATACGGCTTGTCCCGCTTCTCGTCTCCCTCGACGTTCGCTCGCCGCTTACGGCTGAACAACGCACGACCGCGATCTTCGCTCATCGGCGTGTCCTTCCTGTCCTTCGGCCCAGCGCAGCGAACCCGCCAAATCGGCGGGGACCATACGACCAGTATGCCCCCGGCCGGCGCGCAGCGCCAGGTCGGCAAGCGAGTTACCGGCGGTAAGTCGACAGCTTGCTCCACAAACCGGCCGTGCCCGAGCGTAGCGAAGGAGCACGAAGCCGGACCGCGAGCGGCACTCCGCGGCGGTAGAACTGGGCCTCCGAAACGGAGACGTAATCGCGCCTTTCAGATGCCCATTTGGGCATGTACCCTGACGGCATGAGCGACAACACCAGAAACCCAGAGGACGCGGCTGACGCTGCGCGCCGCCTCCTCGAATCGACTGTCGAAAAGCGCGTCGATGCCGTCCGAACGATCGTTACCGCCGCGAACGACACGGACGCTGCTCGGACCGCTCTCGCTGACGCGCAGAACCGTCACGCAAAGGCCTGGGCTGAGGCGCTGGCGTCGGGATGGTCAGAGAAGGAACTCCGCGCAGCAGGAGTGCCGCGGCCTGACCAGCCGCGAGCGCGCGTCACCCGCTCTCGACGGTCGACTACTGCTGACGCCCCCGCCGCCGAGTTGACGGAGAACAACGGCGCGGAGTCGATGGAGAACGTGGCATGACCAACCACGCCTCCGCTGCTTTGCACGCGCAGGTCCGCTCGTGGGCGGAGGGTTCAAACCCTCTCGCCGCGGCCGTCGAACTTCTCATCCGGTCGCGTCTCGTCTACGCCGGTGCGCCGTGGATCAAGACCGACAACGCCTGGCAGACGAGCGCCGTCGACTTCGACCGCCTCGCCTACGAAATCGGAGCGCTCAGTGGAGGCGAGCAGCGCATCGCGCGGATCGCCTCGTCTCTCGGCCAGGGAGTCCCGGTCGACCTCCGCGAGGACGTCGCCGGCCTCGACCTGGCGCACACTCGATTGGTCCTCGCGGCGATCGCACACGGGGCCGGACTCGGAGAGCCCGGCACGACGATCCAGACCGTCGACGGAGTGCCGACGATCGTTCACTACGACGCTCTGGCGACGTGGCCGAACGAGTAATTTGATCGTGCACGACAACCCCCCTCGTCGCTGTGGAGGCCCCCGCTAGAGCATTCATGCTCGCGGGGGCTTCTCCGTTCCCACGACAAGCGCGCCGGCTGCGGTCCGGCCGTCCATCCGACGCTTCACTCTTGCCTGCGCCGATCGACCGTCAAGAGCGCTGCGCGTCCCTTCGGGATGCCCCTGCGGGGCACTCCTGACGGCCGCCCGTCTCCGGCATCGCGCCGCTTATCGGATGGATGGCCTCGGTGCGTGCTCAGCCCCGAGAGCGCAACTCCGCAGCGCGCGCGGCCAGCTCCTCGCGGACCTCGGCGGCGGCGCGCTTGCGGGCCATCTCGCGGTCCCGAGCTGCACGCTCGAACTCGCGCTGATCGGCCTTCATCTTCGCGATGATCCGGTCCACCTCGTCTTGGTCGATGCTCGCAAGTCGGGCGGCCTCGGCCGCTCGCTCCGCAGCGGCCCGAGCACGGTCGGCGTCGCGCTGCGCAGCAGCGACCCGGCGCGCGGTGTCGAGCTGCGAGTGCTCGGTGATGACCCGGCGGATGACCCACCCGTAGAACCCGAGCGCGTTGCGGCTCGTGAACGTCTCCGGGACACGGCGACCGTCGCGAGACAGCCAGGCGTTCATGGCGAACATCAGCCCTTCGACGCTCCACTCGGAGACGTCGATACCTGTGCGGTCGAGCATCCCGACGACGTGCCCGATGTGCACTCCACGGGCGAGCCACGGGATGCGATGAGCCAGCGCAGCAGCGAAGCGCTGCAACTCGATCGATCTGGGAACCGCCGGCCGACCGGTCGAGCTGCGTTTTGCATCACTCCGTCGCCTCGGCTGCCGCGAAGCGGCTCCTGAGCGCGGTTCACCGCGCGTTGGTGAGTGTCTTTTAACTGGGGCTGTAGATGTAAGTGGGCGCCTACGGGGTAGCTGGACATTCTCCACAGAACCGAAAGATTCGCCCGTCCGTGACGTCGGTGCAGGCAAGGTCGCCGGCGTGGGACGCGGCATGATCAGCGCCCTCGTGGAGGCCATGCGGAGCTGTCGGCCGCCGTGCGCCGCGTGCGCCGCGTTCCGCTCAGCGCGGGTCAGGTAGCGGCCGTCGAGAACCGTCGCGGCGAAGCCCAGCGACTCCATCAGCGCACGGGCCCGCTGCACCGTCTTGCCGCACATGCCCAGCGCGGCCGCGACCGTCTCGTGTGCCGTCGTCACACCGCGCCCGGTGTCGACGTCGGCCGCCAGCCAGTCGGCGCGAGCGACGCGCAGCAGCGTGTCCGGAGCGACACGTGCAGCGCGGCGCAGCTCCTCCCCCGGCGACGTCCCCAGCGCGTCCATCAGCGCGTCGAACCAGTGCGCTCCGGACGTCCACGCCGGAAGCGGACCGTACGCGCCTGGCGCCGGCTCGGGGCTCCATGAGCTCGCTCGAGAACTGTTCGGCCGCGACGCGGCTGCCTGTGGCGTCTCAGGTGCACAATCGACCGACTCCTCCCCTGAAAAAAGGGTGGGTCGGGTGTGCACGGAGACGGACTCCGCTGTTACGATGTGGGCATTCCTTCCGGGTACGTTCCGGGTGGGTACACCGAAGGCCCGGCTGGATACCGGTTCTTGGGTGGGACTGCTTCACACCTCTGAGTCGCCAAACTGTGCGAGGTGGGAAGCCAAGGCTTCTAGGCCCGTCGCGAGAGCGGCGGGCCTAATGCGTTAACGGGTGTCGATGGGCAGCTCCTCCTCGAGGAGAGTCGGCTGTGCAGGCCACCAGGACGGAATTCCTTCGTCGGTCAGCTCGCTCTGAACGTGCTCGACCAGGCGCTCGAAGAACACCGCAGCCGACACGTTCGCGCGCAGCGCCATGACATTGAAGTCGTCGCGAGCCTGGCGCTCGACGGTCCAGGCGACGTTGGTGGGATCCACCATCGTTCCTCGGGGACGCCGCGTCGAAGCCATGCGTTTAACGTAGGGCTGTGGCTGTGATTAACGCGATCCGACACGCCGCATCAAGTGACCATTTGGGCACTCAGTCTTTCCGCTCTCCCTCGGGGAGCGGAAGGGTGACGTCGACGGCGCGCAACTCTGTCATGTTCGAGCGCTCGACCGCGCGGTAGACCGTTGAGCGCGTCACCCCGAACTGCTCCGAGAGCTCGGCCACGGTGTAGTTGCCCGAGCGGTACTCCGCCACAAGGTGTGCCTCGATCTTCGGGGAGAGCTTCGGCTGGCGGCCGCGCAGGCGCCCCTTCGCCTTCGCGATCTGCATCCCCTCGCGCGTGCGCGACCGGATCAGGTCGCCCTCGAACTCCGCGATCATCGCAAGCACGTTGAACAGCAGCCGGCCCATCGGGTCAGTCGGGTCGTGCAGCGACCCGCCGATGTTCAACCGCACTCCCCTGCGGGTCAGCTCGTCCACGATGTCGCGCGCATCCGTAATCGACCGCGCGAGCCGGTCGAGCTTCGTCACGAACAGGGTCGAGCCGGTGTCGCACGCGGCCAGGGCCTCGCGCAGCGCGGGCCGCTCACGGTTGGACCCTGTGAGGCCGGCGTCGACGTAGATCCGATCCGCCGGCACCCCCACAGCGCGCAGCGCGTCACGCTGCGCCTGCGCGTCCTGCTTGTCCGTCGAGACCCGGGCGTATCCGATCAGCTCAGCCATCTGACCAGTATCCCGTTTGACGCCCCCCTACCGAACAAATCATCGGACGGGTCTAACGGGACACTCAGCGCCGCGGGTTTTCGCGGCGCTCGGTGTCGCGTCTGCGTGTACCGGTGAACGATCCCCATACGGGACCAGTAGCATGGCGTCGCGAGCACCTGCGCTGGTACGCTCCCCACCATTCGACCTACTCGAGGGGCAGCACGATGCAGACGCTTCGCAACACCGTGTTTACCGTGACGGTCGCAGGGATCGTCGCCGGCTTCCTTGCTGTGGGTGCGGTGGCTACCGGGATCACCAGCGAGAAGCCTGCCGCGGGAAACCCCGAGCCGGTTGCCTACTCCGAGCCGAGCTGGACCGACACCAGCACGCTCATCATCGGCGGTTACGAGACACCTTCTCCTGAAATGATCGCGACCACTCCCCCGCTCTCCGAAGAGTGACGACGGCACCTGCCGACGATCCGGCTCGCTGCGAGCCGGGGGCATTCTCGTGACGTGGGAGCAATGGACGTTCTCGCTCGGAGCGATCCCCGTGTGGCTCATCGTCCTCAGGAACGTGCTGTGGAGATTCGGCTGCACGAACTCCGGGAGCAAGATCCTTTTCGCCTTCGGCCTCGGAGCGTGCCTGCTGTGCATCGCCCTCGCTGTGATCTGGCAGGTCCACGCCGCGAACGCCGACTGGGCTCCACCCCGGGACGACCAGAACGAAGTTGGCGGCCTCATCCTCTGGACTCTCTACTGGAATGCGGTGGCTGGCTTCTTCACCGCACTCGGCATCCGAGTCACCGACATCCTGATCATCGAACGGACGCGGCGGATCTCCGCCACCGTCGCCCCTGACGCAGCGTGAGGAGCAGGACATCTGGTAAGCGATCCCCCAGCGAAACAGTCGGGGGGCGCCAATGCTGTCGACTCGAGAACGCGTCACTCGCGCGCCTAGGGCGCGTACTCCTGTGACCAGTAATCGGCCCGGACCTCGAGGAGGGGTCCGTCGATAGCGGAACTCACCGTGATGGTGCGCGGGTCCCAGAGTGTTCCTGCGATGCGCGCTTGCGGCGTCGTTCCGAGCTCGCTCGACAGCTGCTCGGGAGTCATCGCGTCGGGCGGGCGCACCGAGAGCAGCCGCCAGCACCCACCGGAGGCGCACTCGACAGTCTCACTGACGAGCTCGCTCCCGTCTGGAAGGTCGACGGCCGAAGCCGCCGGCACGTCCCCCTCGGTCCTGAATACGGCCAGACCGGCGTAGTGCACGAGAGCACAGAGGGCGGCTGCAGCCGCGATCGTCGTTCCCGCGATGACGAAAGGGCGTCCGCGCTTTCGGGGCTCATCCATAGGCCCGGACACTAGCAAGCTGCTGTAGCCCCTAGCTGACCTCTGCGGAGGAAATCGCGAGCACTCCATCCGGTCGCCCCAACCGCACGACCAAGGGAAGAGCGGGGACGTCGCTTACCCTGAGCTGGTGGGGACATTCTCGAAGGCGCGAAAAACGGTCGCGATCGCAGCATGCCTGATCGTCGTCACGGGATGCACGCCACAGCCTGAACCGCCGGCTCCGCCTCCGGTGTCCACAGACAGCAGCTCCGACGCCGCACTGACCGGTGACCTTGGCGTGGCAACGTTCACGGGCAGCAATGGGACGGCCGGCACCATCCGTTTGAGTGCGGCTGACGGCCGGCTGGCTCTGGCATCAGACGAGCTAGAGATTCCCGCCGCGACCACATCTTCCTCAGGTTTCGTCGCGGTCATGGCGGCGCTGAGTCCGGTCGATGCGACGACCACCTGTTTCGACGTCGACTTCCCGATGCGTCTCGCGGATGGGGAGTCAGGGAAGCCCTACAAGGCGTGGCGGAACCTCGCAGAGTTCCGCGGCGATCCAACAGCGATCGATCAGCTCGTCATCACCACCAAACCGCAGAACGATTCCGACTGCTCGATGAAGATCATTGCTGTCGCTGACGTCCAATGGAGCGTGAAGCCTCAACGCAGCGATCTCGTAGCCAAGGACGCCGGCCCACGTGCAGCAGCGCGTGGCGAGACGACATCGACGGACGGAACGCCGACGTCGTACACGGTCGCCCGCAATGACCTCGCAGAGGACGTCGCGGCACGATTCGGCATGACGGCCGATGACCTGTTCTACCTCAACCCGTTCCGCTTCCCTTCAGACGAGATTCTGCGCGTCGGTGAGAAACTGAACCTCGCCGTCGCTACGCGATGACCTCCCGGCGGGGCACTCGCACGCGCGATGGCCTAAGCGGCTCGACCGGTCACAGGAGCGACCGAGGACCCCGGAGCTGACCCCGCCCGAACTCGCTCTCCACCGTGGAGCCGCTGCGTCAGAGGGCAGCCAAAGAGGTCGTGGGGGTCCCGGTGGGCGATCCCCTTACGGGACGCCCTCTAACCCGTTCCCGTACGGGACGATGCGAGCGCTAGTCTCCTCGCCGTGATCATTGATCTAGAGCCCGGCGACGCGCGGTGGGCGGCCGCTCTTCTCGTCCTCCGCGAGCTGCGCCCCCATCTCACTGACGAACTGCTCGAGCTGGTACTGCGAGAAGGCGCGCCCCAAGGTCTCCGCTTCACCGCCCTACTGCAAGACGATCGCTGCGTGGCTGTCGCCGGCTGGCGAGTAGTCGTCAACACGAGCGCCATCAGGAAGCTCTACGTCGATGACCTCTCCACCGCCGCCGCCGAGCGATCCCACGGTCACGGCGCGGCACTCCTAGCCGCCCTAGCGGAGCGAGGCCGGGAACTGGGGTGCAGCGCGATCGAGCTCGACTCCGGCGTGCAACGCTTCGAGGCGCATCGCTTCTACCTACGCGAACGGATGGACATCACCGCCCATCACTTCGCTCGACGGCTCGACCAGTAAGTGCAACGGGCTGCCTCCCCGCACCGTTCAGCAGGGGACCGCCACCGGACGCCGGATGTCAGTGGGTAGTTTCACCGTCCGGACGACGATCCCGTTACGGGAGGTTCGACCGGCGCTGCCCTCCGGATCTCTACCGAAGGCCGAGTGCGGGACATCAACGGTTTGATGACGTTTGCGGCGCTCGTGATGAGAGCAGGAGCGCGCAATGCTTCACTGACCTGCATGAGGCAGGGACGGACAGCAGGGCTGACATCCATTGTCGTCGCGGCAGGCATGGTCTTCAGCGTTAGCGGCTGCGCCGGCGTGACTTCGAGCTCGGCCGGATCCTGCGCCGCAAAGGCGGTCGAGCTTCAAGAGTCGACCTTGCAACCAGACGGAGTGGTCCGGCTCAGCGCCGACTTCATCTGGGAGACGTGTGAAGACACCGGAGGCACGAGCCGCGCAGCTTCGGACGTCACGGTGACCATCACCCCTTCCGCGAGCGGCGAAGAGATACTCCTCGGCCGACCGATACCGAAGGGCGAACGATCCACTGTCAACGAGTCCTTCGACCTCCCCGCCGACCTGCCCACCGGCCCCGCTGTTCTTGCCCTACGCTCACACAGCGGTGACCCGATCGAGATCGAACTTTCTCTCGAGATCACAGCACCGCCAGCCACCTGAGACGGGCCACGAATCGGCACCTCGCCAGCCGTTCAACCGATCAACCATCTCTGCACGACGACCAGGACGGTCATAGATCAACCGCTCCCGCCCGCGAAGCAGTATGTCGCTCCCAAGAGGGGCATACCTCTTCGTCTGTCACCTACGCCGGAAGGCTTGGTAGAGCGCACCCACAAGGATCAGGGGACCGATCACAAGGAGGACCCATGTTCTCGGGTCTTCGTTGGCGCGAGTGCACACGCCTGGCGCGTTCACGTAGTCCATACAGCTCCCTGATAGGTCGCTTGAGAGAAGAAACCCCGCCACGAGGACGATGACCGCGAGAGCAATCCAGCGCCACCTGACGCGACGCTTCACTGGTTCACCCGCGACCAGAACGTTTGTCGGAATGAGGGGTGATGGTAGAAGGAGTTCGCACTTGAAACGCCGCGACCTCCTCGAGCATCGAACCCGACTGCAAAGATCGGGGCTCCTGCCGACGCGAACGAGAGCAGTCGAGTTTGATTCTGAGTCATCCGCTCCCTGCCTCTCTTATCCAGTCGAAGCTCCTCGATCGTCGTCACCGCACACCAGGACTGTCAATGAAGACGTTTTCGCTCAGCGGCGTCCACGTCTCTTCGACTCTCCCGCCGTCCGGGACGACATGGAGAGTGTTCCGGTCGACCGTGGAGTCGAACCCGCCGACGCCGCAGCTTTGGTTCCATGTGTCCTCGTCAGCGAAGCTCGTCAGGCACGTCGTCTCCGGATCGCTCGTGCGCGCCAGGAACAGCGACCGGTCGCCGACTCGGCCGACGAGCCGGGAGCTGGTCTCGTCCATTTTGGACGAGGAGGCCCGCGGGGGCAGCGTCGGGAACGTATCGGCGTCGGTCGCCGCCCGGTCGAGGTCCGCGAAAGTGAGCGGCGGCCGCTCGGCGGTGGTGAAGCACCCGCTCAGCGAGGCCGCGCCCGCGGCAGCGATGGCCGTGATGGCGAGGGTTCGAGCGGTCACCCTTGCGATGCTGCGCGGTCGACTTGTCCAGGTCACGAGGTCAGCCTAGGAAGCGCGGGGCCAGGACGCGCCCTTTCCGGAAACTAGGGTGAGGGGATGTTCCCCGAGCTTGGCACCGCGTTCCTCGCGGGCGCGCTCGCTCTGCTCTCCCCCTGCGCTGCACCGATCCTCCCCGGCATCGTCGGCGCGCTCACCTCGACAGGGGACGGACGGGCTCGACCGTCTCGACAGGTGTGGTCGATCCTCGCGTTCGCGGTCGGGGCCGCTCTCGTGCTGATCGGATCCGTGGCGCTGCTGCTCGCGCTCGGCGCGAACGTGAACCTCGCCCGGCCGCCGTACACGTTCATCGCCGGCGGACTACTCATCGCCGCCGGCCTCTACTCCCTCGGCTTCCTCCGGATCCCCTGGATCACGAAGACCTCCACCCCAGTCGGCTCGGCCGCGAAAGCACTGCTGCTCGGAATCAGCTGCGCCGCCGTCTGGTACCCCTGCCTCGGCCCATCCCTCGCCATCGCCTACGGCCTCGCCTCCAACATCGACACCGTGGGACTCGGCGTCGCGCTGGGGTTCGTCTACTTCCTCGGCATGCTCACCCCGCTGTTCCTACTCGGACTCGTCCTCGCCCGCGCAGCACGCTCACGCCGCTGGCTGCGCCGCATCGGCGCCTACGCCAACAAGGCCGTCGCCGTGCTCCTCATCGTCATCGGCGTCCTCGTCATCACCGGGCTCTGGAACTCTGTGTCGCTGTGGATCGTGGACAACTCGAGCTGGTTCCCCACCCTCTGACCCTCAGGTGGGATCGCCGCGCTCCAGGCCTGGAATGGTTTCGCTGAACGATCGTTCATCAGAGCGAGTGGGGGCGCGGCGGTGGCCTTCGCTTCGACCATGTGGATCTAGCTCAGGTTCTCCTTCGAGTCCTATGGTGAGCGCATGAAGCGACTCGCTAAGTCAGGCCCGTTGGTTGGATGGACAATCGCATCGCTCGGCGCTGCTGGTGCCGCCGCGTTCCTGGTGCATTGGAGCTCGTGCTTCAGTGGCCTGAACGAGGGTTGCTACAGCGCCACACAGTCGGACTTCACGTGGATCGCCACGACGATCCTCTGGGCCATCGCCTTCCCGCTCGTGATACTCGGCGCCCTCGTGCTCTCGCCGGGACGACCCGTCACACTGATTGGTGTCGGGCTCCTCCTGGTCATCAACCCCCTCACCGACCCTGGAGCGTTCTTTCTCCCGTGGGATGTCGCGGACACTTTGCCCTTCACCGGCGTCGCCACGTCGCTGGCTGCTGTGACTGCAGGTCTCCTCCTGGCCAGATCTTCCCACCGAGCCCGTCGGCCCGATCACAGCCGAGTCGGGAAGCCAGCGCCCGCTGACGTCGCCTACTGACCTTCGATCGGCTTTGCGTCGTCCCGTTAGGGGATCCCCATACGGAACGGGCAGCCTCGCGCTCTTCGCTCCGTTGATGAGAGCCGGTGCTCTGGAGTTCAGGCGAAGTAGGGTGAGCGAAACGCGACGGGGGACGCCATGGGCCACAAACGATCGACCTACGGATTCAAGATCGGTGCGGCCTCGGTCGCGCTCATGGCCCTTCCTCTTCTCGGCGGGTGCGCGCAGGACACCACCGTCTACGACGACCCGACCGTGTACTCGGACTACGACAGGGCGCAGCAGGAGCAGGACGCACTCCCCTCGCTCGGCAGCGTCGGAGACAAGCTCGATCCCGACTCGATCCGGTTCGCCGGGTCCGTCGAGGGCCTCGACTTCTACTTGGCCTTACCTCGCGAGGGAGCCGGACACTGCGTCATCGTCAACGAGGGCGACGAACCGGTCAGCGGCTGCGGCGAGAAGCTGTCAAAGCAGAACGACTGGACGGTACAGATCCACCCCGACGACGCCGTACCGGACGACGCCACCGGCGACGGCTGGACCCAGCTCGGCAAGAACCTGTCGGTCCGCGCAAGCTGACAGCGGGAGGGCTCTCTCGCTGAACCACGGCACCCGGCGGAGGTCGGCCCGGCGACTTGGTGATCCGCAGAACGATCCCCATATGGGACGGAGCTGAGCGGGTAGCGTCACCGGCATGACCTCGGGTTCGCGTCACCGCATTCGAGTTGCTGCCGCGCTCACAACCGGAGCGGCGCTGCTCACCGCCGCCGGCTGCGCGCCGGCGGTGCAGACGTCGGGATGCCCGGGCTGGGCGTATTTTGGATCCGCGGAAGCCCGCTACGAAGTCGCCGAAGCGGTCATCACGACTGCCTCCCCTCGCGCCTCGGGAACTCAGAGCGTCTTCAGCGTCGCAGCATCCGCATACATGGTCACCGTGGATGAGACAGAGAAGGGACCGTTCATTGCAGGAGAGACAATCCGCGTCGTGTCGATGCCTGATGCGTGCAGCGGCACCGACCTCTACCCGGACGGAGACCCGATGGACACCGACCAGCCCCTCCGCCTGTACCTCAGTTCCGGGAACGGATTCTGGGCGACGCTGACTCCGCTCGAGGGCGCTGAACCGATCGAGGAATAGCCCGCCAGTCGATTCCCTTACGGGACGATGCGCAACGTCACTGCGTGACAGAGTTGAGCCGTGGAGCGCTGGTTGAACGACGATCCCACGCTCCGACCGCTCATCGAACGCGGGTTCACTCGTTCAGGTGACTCGGTTGTACTTCGGGCCTACGCCGCCTCTCGCCTCCGGACGGCTCCGCCGTCCGATGCTTGGGGAGTGGAGTGGTGGGTGAATAGCATCCACTTACGCTCGAACCTTCCGGCCGCCAACGTATCGTGGCGGGAGCAGGTGGTCGCACAAGGATTGTTCCTGATCGACGGGCTGCTCCCCCGAATGGTTCGACTCTCGGCGGGCCGTGCGGCTCAAGCCGTCCTGTCGCTTCAGTCGTCGCCAATCTCTGTCGACCCCGAAGCCGACTTCGCATCAGGGTCTGTCCATTTCACGCTCGTCCGCAGCGCAGTGGAAGACGCTCGAGCAGTGGAAGACGCTCGAGCAGTTCAAACGCGGTCGATACAGCCCGTCATGGTTGTCACCCTCGACTCGATCGACGCCTCGACTAGAGACAGCGACGCCTCCTGACGCGGGCCCAGGATCGGAATCCTTCGCCTACTGGGCGGACCGGCCTGCCCCTGCGACCGAAGCGCTGAACGATCCCAATCCGGGACGCGAAGCGCGGCTGCGATGATCAGTCCATGCATCGAACAGTAGGCATAGTGGTCAGCCGGTGACACCACCGCAATCAGACGCGAGAACGGTTCGCGCGAGGATCCGTCTCCGTCCAACCAGCGACGGCGGCCGAAAGGCGCCCATCGGTCTCGACGGAAGGTACCGACCTCATGTCGTCGTCGTCGGCGGCGACGGAACGCATCTCGGCGTGATCGTGCGCAGCAGCGAGGCTACTGAAGTCGATCCCGGCGAGACGAGCGAAGTGACCCTTCAGCTTCTGTACGACATCGACTACAGCTCCCTCAGCGCCGGAGCGGCCTTCACTATCGTTGAAGGCCCCAAAGCCATAGGTGACGGACAAGTCCTCTGAAGCAGTCGCCTCGGTAGGCCGCCATGCTCTGAAGACACGATCGAGCGCGTCGCCCGCAGAACTGCGCCGCAGCGTCCGCTGCGATGCTCGGCCGCACCGCGTGACGACCCGGTGATCAATCCCCATACGGGCCAGCCTCGAGCACCCCGATAGTTACAGTGGGCGCATGAAAGCAGAGCTGCACGATCCGCGCGACCAAACCTTGCAGGTCGACGGTCCGACGTACCGCGTCCACTTCTGGTCCGAAGACGGCACGTCGAACCAAGAGTGGGAGCTTTCAGAAACCGACCTTGACGAGGTGCTGGCCTGGATCCCGAAGCGAGCTCACGGCCGGCCCCATAGCCTCTGGGTAGTTACCCGCAGCGACCAGGACGTCTGCCTCATCCGTCTTCGCGGCATCGACCTAGACGCGGCCGAGAGTTACTGGCCAAGCTGGGCGGCACGCACCTACTCAGCCGAACCCAAGTGAAGCGCTGACCGATCCCCTTGCGGGACGCGCGTGGTGGGTGGTGTCCGCCCTACTCTGACGGGTTGGAACTGCGGACCGCGAAGACGCTCGGCATCCTCGCGATGGTGGTCGGGACCCCAGTCGCCCTTCTCACACACACGATCGGCTGGGTTCAGACCGGCTGGGAACCGGGCGCCGTGCAGTGCCAGAAGAGCGAGTACCCCGACGGGATCGATCTCTACTCCAGCCGCGTGTCGGGCGAGAAGATCCTCTACCCGCTCGGCCTGTCCTGCACCTACGCAGCCAGCGAGACCTCACCAGGCATCACCATCCGTCACTACAGGTGGGACGCCACCGCCCTCTTCACCGCAGCCGCCGCACTCGCTCTCGCGGGAACCGTCGTCGCGCTCAGAGCCGAACGCAAGCAGGAGCTCATCACCGAGTCGCCGGAAGACCGAGCGACGACATAGCGCAGCGCCCCCTCTGCCGCTCAACGATCCCCTTACGGAACACATGATCGTGGAGTGCTGAACGTTCTGATTCATGGCGTGTTCACCGACGTGCCGGACCATGATGCTCATGGAAACACGAGAACTGGCATGGGGGATTCTGGCGTGGCCGGCCGTTGCGGTCCTCGCGCTGCTGCGAACAGCGGGCAGCTGGGATGTATCGGGCGGGTCCGCAGCAGGGCTCATCGCGGGCACGGCAGCTGCGTTCACTGTCGCGGGCGCACTCCTGTGGCTTCCCTCGAGTCTCTGGCTCGACCGGCGGACACGCCGCTTCCCGCGTGTCGGGCAGGCGGCCGCGTTCCTGGGTCTGGGACTCGTGATCGGCGCCGCCGCCTCCACCGCACTGGTACTCGCGTCGGGAAACGCGACCTGGCCCTCCTCCGCGGGCCTCATCACGGAATACGCAGTCACGGCAGGCATCGCCTCCCTCCTCGGCCGGCTCCTCGCCACCACCCTTCGCGCGAAGAAGCTGCCGATCGTTCCGACGGCGGCGAATCGCGTGAACCGCTGAACGATCCCCCTACGGGACGGCACAAGTCTTCGCACTCGAGGGGACTTGGCCAAGGGTGCAGCGATTTGCAGCACTGCGGACACTTCTTGGTATGAGCGTCACTGATGAGCAGGACTGGGCTCGCGTCGTAGCGGGTGAGGGTGAGGCGTTCGGTCGCATCTTCGACCGGCACCGCGACCGCGTCCGCCGGCACGCGCTCGGGCTCGCTCCGACTCCTGGGGAGGCGGAGGACGTGGTGTCGTTGACGTTCCTCGAGGCGTGGCGCAAGCGCGAGCGGATCCCATACGGGACGGCCCGGGCCTAGTTCAAGCGTCGCGGAGCATCGACCGAACAGCCTCGAGCGTGAACCCCATCGCCACGGCGAGCTCGTCCTCGTTGGCACCGAGAAGAACAGCGGAGCGCGCAGCAGAAACGACCCTCTCCCTCCCACTGGATCCCGAGGGCTGGCTGCGAAGAAGTGCACTCTCCTCCGACGCGCGCACGAGCGCTGCCTCCGCTTCACTGCACAGAAGCCTCGGCGGCTCGTTGAGATCGATACGCTACCCACGCGCGGACGGCTCAGTGGCTTCATCCATGTCCCGAAGCTACCCAACGTCGACGTCGAGCACCGCCGCCGCACCCCGACAGCCTCGAGCGCTGCGGCAAGCTCGACATCCGGCAACATGCGCTGATCCTCCCGGACGCCCGGCCAGCGATCCCCATATGGGACGCGACGCTGGGAACGTCGAGGAGGATGGCTGTTATGCCAGTCGTCTTCGATGGAACCGTGTGGACGCACTACTCCCAGCTGCAACTCACAACCGGCGCTGCGTCGGTTGAGGATCCTCGTGATGCGTTCGACGGACAAGAGAATGGGCTGTGCGGAGCGAGCTTGCCCGGCGCCCTCTTCATGCGGACAGGTATCCACACCGGGTACGTACAGGTTCGAGTCAGCACGTTGGACACAGCGCCTGAGCTCGGCTTGTGGGAGGAGATCGTCGAGGCGAGCTTCCAGCCCGAAGGACCGGATGCGGTGCTTAGCGGATGGTCTGGGGACTCCGCCGCGTCGTTCCAGCTCACGGCGTCCGCCTATCGGGCCCGGTGGTGCGCTTCCGGCATGGAAGAGGGCCGGCGACAAGATGTCGCCGACGAAGCGCATCCGGCGCCTGACCGGTACGCGCTGTATCTGTGGCCGGCGCCTGCCTCGGCGGACGCGGTAGTGCGGCGAACCTCGGCAATTGCCGCGTACTGGCACAACGACGCCTCTCCGCGCAGCTAGCTTCACCAGGGCGATCGCTCGTTCGGTGAACGATCTCCAGCAGCGATGCGGGTGAGAGCGGCACACCTAGACTCCTGCGCATGACTGCTTCGTCATCCGTGGACGTGTCGCGGCGCCGACGTCGTCCGGCTCGTCGCCGCCTGTCCTTCTTCGGCGTCTTGGGTGAGCTGCTGATGACCGTAGGGGTGCTCGTTCTGCTGTTCCTCGCCTGGCAGCTGTGGTGGAACGATGCGGTGATCGCAGGGCGGCAGGAAGATCAAGCGGCCGAGCTGCGCCAGAGCTGGGGCGATGACGCGCCGTCCGCGGAGGCGCCGTCCGAGCCGACCGCTGAGCCGGCCGTCCCCGGTGACCCGGTGATCGCGCCGGTCGCAGCTCTGGACACCACGTTCGGCAACCTCTACATCCCCCGGTACGGCGAGGGGTGGGTGCGCACGATCGCTGAGGGCGTCGACGCGGAGAACGTGCTCGACGTGGGCAGCATCGGCCACTACCCGGGAACGCAGATGCCCGGCGAAATGGGGAACTTCGCGATCGCGGCGCACCGCTCCGCCGCCGGCGGAGGAATGCACCTCATCGATGAGCTGCAACTAGGTGACGCGATCTACATCGAGACCGCCGACGGCTGGTACACCTATCGGTTCCGGAACCTCGAATACGTGCAGCCCTCCGAAGTGCAGGTCATCGATCCGGTCCCCTGGACGAGCGACGTCGTTCCGACGGATCGTCTGATCACGATGACGAGCTGCAATCCGCTGCTGTCGACCGCGGAGCGGATCATCGCCTACGGCGTCTTCGAGTCGTGGCAGCCCCGCTCCGCAGGAGCGCCCGCCGAACTCGCCTCTTCCCTCGCGACCTGACGTCCGGCGTCGGCGCTGGCACCGCGACGAGGGCGGCGAGCCGGTTTCATGCTGCGGCAGACGTTTGCGGGTCGGGTGGACATGTACAGGATGAACCCGCTTTCGAAGGAGCCCGTCATGACTGCCGCCCCTGACCGAGACCCCCTGGACGTCCTGCTGGATGAGTCCAGCCCCCGCACATCGACAGTGACGAACGACGTCGCTGTCGAGCTGGCCGAGCTTCAGCAGCTCGCGGCGGCAGAGGCCCGCGTCAACCGTCACCGCTGGGCGCGTCCTGCGGTCGCCGGAGTGGCGTCGCTGGTACTGCTCGGTGGCATGGCGACCGCGGCCGCCGCGGCGACGGGCGCGTGGTCGCCGTGGGCGGAGACGCCGGACGCCTCGATCACCTATTCGCTGCCCAGCGGTGTTCAGTGTGAGGAGCGCATGGGAGACGTTCAAGGAACCGATCCGGCGGCCGTCGCCGTGGTCGATAACTTCTACCAGACGACCGACATAGACGCCCTCCTCAGCGACGGGGCACTCCAGGAGACCATCGCGCAGCTGCGTACCGAGGACCGATCCTTCATCAACGCTGACGGATCCCGCACGCCGGCCGGCTACGGCACCGAGTTCTACAACGCCGACCGGGAGTACTCGACCGCCGTCGGGCGCATCATCAGCAACGCTCTCGACGCCGAGCTCACTGCGCAGAACGTCGACGTCGACGCCGCGAACCTCAGCATCGCGGGCGAGGCCCACTGCCCCGGAGCGACCTGGTGACCCGCAGGAAGACCGACGAGGCGGAGCGACTCACCGAGGCGCTGCGCGTCGCCTCGCCTGACCTGCTCAAGTACCTGCAACGCCGCCTCCCTCTCGAGGACGCCGCCGACGCACTCGCGGACGTCATGCTCACCGCATGGCGCCGCGTAGGCGCCCTTCCCCGCACCGCGGAGGAGTCGCGGATGTGGCTTTTCGGCATCGCCCGGAACGTCCTCTCGAACAGCACCCGCACTGAGAACAGGCGAGCCGACCTCTCCGGCCGGCTCCGCGGCGTTCTGGCGACCGCTCCTACCGAAGGACGCCCCGCCGACGAAGGAGTCGACGTGCGCGATGCGATCGCCAGGCTCGCGCCAGAACAGGCCGAGCTCGTCCGCCTCATCCACTGGGACGGCTTCTCCATCACCGAAGCAGGACAACTCCTCGGCGTCCCCGCGTCCACGGCACGCACCCGCTACCAACGAGCACGAGAAGACCTGCGGTCGACCCTGGCGGCATCACCAGCAAGCGACGACGACGCCAAGCCCCTCCGAGCGGTCCGCTGAAAGCGTCCCGCAGATCGATCCCCATACGGAACACGCTGCAGCGAATGCCGGTAAGCGACCTGGGGCACGGGCGACGTCGGCTGCGGCGGGAACCGCGGGCAGCGGTCGTGTGTACCGGGATGACGCCTTCCCCAGCCGAGGTCGATACGCTCGCCACTCCGAGGAATGAGGTGGTCGTATGTACGGATCGAAGAGGCTCATCGATTTTGCCGTGGCCGAGGAGCAGGCACGGCGGCAGCGCATGGAAGCCGACCGCGAGACCGCGGATCACGGAGACGATCGCCCTGAGGGGTTCGATGCGAGCTCCACCCCTCTGCCCAGCTACAGACCTCTTGCAAGCGGCCGGGGCGACACTGCTAGCGACGACGCGGAGTAGCCCAGTCGCACAGTGCCGCGAGAACACACGCGCTGAGGAGCGCAACGACGCCGCGAGAAACGCCGCTATAGGTGACCGGTTTAGGATCCCGATACGGGACGCGCGCCAGCACTGTGATACCTCGCGCCACGGTGACCGAACGACGTCGGAACCGACGAGGATCCGAGGCGTGAAGAACAGCAGTGACGGTGAGCACTACCTCCTCCTCAGGACAGCCCTCTGGGCAGACGCCACCGACGTCGTTGGAATCTATGGCAGCGAGCAGCGCGCTCGGGAAGCAGCAGGTTCCTCTACGGGACCCGATCGGTGGACGCTCGAGGAGTGGAGAGGAGACGTGCGCCGCAGCAGTCTCCAGCTCCAGGCCGCTACGCGCTCACGCTGACGCAATGGAGTTGCACGGCTACAGTCACGAAGGAGGGTCGCGATGCGGCGACCGCTGGGGAGGTCGCTGTGGGCGAATCGAATGATGGCCGCTTCAAGAAGCTGCCCGATCGGATCGAGCCGGCTCAGCAGACCGTGAGCGTCCCGGCCAGCGAAGACGACTCCACGACGCCACCGCAACCGCCGGCCGGCGTTCCTGACCTCGTGATCGCGACTCGCGTGGCGGACGCCGCCACGATGACCGGCCTTCTCCGCCGTACGGCGGGGCGCGTTGCACTGACGGTCGTCGTCGTCGCGGCCGGCCTCGTCACCGTCCTCGCCGCGCTCAACCTGCGCTTGTAACCAGACCGATCAGCCGTGAGCGAGGACGGCGCGTCCGACAGCGGCGCCTCTCGACTCGCCCACCGAACATTCCGGGGATCCCATGCTCAGAGCACTTTCGTCCACTTCCATGTTCTGGATCGGTGTCGCCGGGATTCTCCTGGGCATCGTCTTCGGCACGATCGTGCCGTTCTGGATCGCCCCCTACCAAGCCAACGGATCACCCACCGTCGAACAGATCATCAGCACCATCCCGGTCCTCACACGAATCGCGGAGGGCATCGGCTACTCGTTCGTCGCAGGAGCCTTCGTCGTTCGCCACTTCGAGAAGCGCGAACTCGTCGACGCTCGACGGTCCGTGCACTTCGTCGGCCGAGCAGCCCGGAAAGACGAGCAGTAGCCCCTCCGAGCAGTCCGCTGAAAGCGTCCCGCGGATCGATCCCCTTACGGGACCGCTCCTCAAGTCCGCTCGTCGCGCGACTAACGGGTGGGGGTCGTCAAGCGGATACCGATGAGTACGAGCCCCGCCGCCACCGCCGCTGCACCGAAGGCGACGGCGGCGGTGGCGCCCACTGAGCCTGAGGTGAACGCGCCGATGAAAGTCATTGCCGCACCCACGATCAGAAGGACGGCCGTGTACGCGTTGCCGAGCGTGCGATTGGTCATTCCCGGAATGTAGCGCCAAGTGTTGGCGCACGAGTGCGGTGGAGTCACTCGGTGACTCATAGTGCGAGCGTTGGAGTATGGTTCGGATCATGGTCGGCGAGATGCGAGAGACGACGTTCTGGATCTTGACCACGTTGGCGACAGGTCGGCGCCACGGTTACGCACTCCTCCAGGACATCGAGGAGCAGTCCGAGGATCGCGTGCGCCTTCGAGTGACGACGCTTTACGCGGCACTTGAACGGCTCGATACGGAGGGACTCATCTCTTCCGATGGAGATGAGCGGATCAACGGTCGAGTCCGTCGCTACTTCCGACTGACCGACGCCGGCCGTACTGCGCTCGGTGTCGAGGTCGACCGCATGGAAGCCAGCGCGCGCCGAGCACGGGCGAACCTCGGACTCGTTCCCGCCGCAGCGATCCGACCTGGCCACGCCCCTGATTGGAGAACGGCATGACGACGAACGATGACGCCTACCGAGCCGACCGCTTCCGACGCGCGTTGCGCTGGTACCCGCCCGTATGGAGGGCGGAGCACGGTGAGGTGCTGCTCGGCATCCTGTTGGACGAAGCCGACGACGCAGGCCGGTCCCGCCCCACGCTCGGACAGCGAGTCACTTTGATGGTCGGTGGGGTGCGTCATCACTTCCGTTCGCACGCTGGCCGATCGCCGGCCGCGATCATTCCGCTCGCTCTCGCCACGGCGTTCTTCATCTTCTACTTCACGATCAACTGGTCACCGGGGATCAACTATCCCGGCGCGATCGGACCGTTCACCAATCCCTCCGTCTTTGCGGGAGCCGCTTTCGTTGTCGCGCTCGGGCTCGCGGTGGCCGGACGAACAGGTGCCGCCCGCGGCATGGCACTGGCGGCTTCTGCCGCGGAACTGATCATCGCTTTCGTTTCGGCGTCCGCTGGGTGGCTTGGTCCCGGCCTCTCGACAGCGGCGCCTATCGCAGCGCTCGGCCTGCTCACAGCGCTCCCCTGGCGCGGGCGAGTCACCGCCGCGGTTTCGACGCTCGTACTCATCGGTCTGCCTGTCCTGCTGATCGGGATTGAGGTGCTCGGAGCAGTGCTCTTCCCGATGTATCCAGCGCTGCCGGCTGGACTGCAGCTCCCCATCGTGTGCGGCGTGCTGCTGGCGATCGGACTCGCCGCGAGCCGAGCAGCGCGACTCGAAAGGAAACTGCCTGGCGCCCTCGGCGCCTGACGTGCCGAACTCGGGCTTCATCATTCGCGAGCGGTTCCGTAGCCGAGGTCCCGGAGTGGGACAGAACATCAACTGGTCGATCATCTGTAACAGCAGCTCGGCTGGGGACATGTCCCAGGTATGAGCCCACCACAGTCCGCTCGCGAGGCGAGCTTCTCCGAGCTGTACGAACGCGAGTACGTCAGCGTCGTCAGATTCCTGAGGCGTCGCGCTGACCCCGAGCGTGCCGCCGACCTCGCGCACGAGGCGTTCCTGATCGCCTGGCGCCGCCACGACACCGCGCCGTCGGAGGACGAGCCCGCGCGGGCGTGGCTGTTCACCATCGCCCGGAATTGCCTCCTCAACGACCTTCGCGGCCAGCAGCGCTCCGCCGCGCTCGCGATCCGGGTCGCCGCTCACACCGACGCGGCCGCGCGGTCACCGGAGGACGCGATCGCGACCCGGCTCGACCTCTACCAGGCGTGGCAGCAACTCAAACCGCAGCACCAGGAAGCGATCGCGCTGACGGCCTGGGAAGGACTCGACTCCCCGTCCGCGGCCGGAGTGCTCGGCATCACCGCCGTCGCCTTCCGGCTCCGACTTCACCGAGCACGCACCGCGCTGCGGGCACTGCTCGATCCCCCTTCGCATCAGCACCACGCGCCCGCCTTGGAGGCATCATGACCACGCCCGAACTCCTCGCCACGAAAGACCTCGACCCGGCCGCCCAGTACGAGCTCGACGGCCCGGCTCGCGAGGCCGCCGAAGCGCGGCTCCAGATGATCCTCCACAGCGACCCGGTGGCCGCTCGAGAGCCCGCCGCTCGGCGTCCTCGGGGATGGCAGTTCATCCTTCCCGCAGGACTCGCGGCCGCAGCGCTGGGGGTCGCTCTCGCCGTCCTGCCGTCCGGTGTCGACTCCCGCGCGTACGCCTCATGGACGTCGACCGCGGAGGTTGCCAGCGCCTCCGACCTGACCGTCGCCGGCGCGGCGTGTGCAGCTGGTGACACGGAGCAGCTCGGGCAGCCGGCGATAGGGGAACGGCGCGGCGACTGGGTCCTGCTCTCCTACACGACCCCCAGCCAGCGGGCGTGCCTCATCGAGATCCCGGCCGGGACGAGCACTGCCGGGAGGGCGCTCATCAGTTCCACCGGAAGCGAGGGCGGGTTCACTCCGCTCGCTGACGAATACACGCAGGGAGGCATCAGCCAGTTCACCGGCGAGAACCTTCCGCCCGCCGTCTTCACCAGCGGCGATGTCGGCTCGGACGTGACCGGACTCACCATCCGCACCAACGACGGCACGAGCGTCCTCGCCACGATCACAGACGGCCACTGGGCAGCCTGGTGGCCCGGAACCGGCCTCACCGAGGGAGGCGAGACGGGCCGCAGCGGACCCGAGCCGACCTTCACCGTCACACTCACCCTCCGCAACGGAAGCACCATCACCGACGCCAGAGAATCCTTCAACCAACCCACCCGGTAGACGATCATCCCTAGCGTTACAGGAGAAGGCGCCAACGCTGCCCACCAAGAAAGGAGTGGGGACATTGCTTACCCTGAGCCGATGGGGGCATTCTCGAGGGCGCGAAGCACGGTCGTAGTCGCAGCATGCCTGATCGTCATCACGGGATGCACGCCACAGCCCACGCCGCCGGCTCGGGTGACGCCCACGGATGGCAGCTCCGACGCTGCGCTCACCGGCGACCTTGGCGTGGCAACGTTCACGGGGAGCGATGGGACGGCCAGCGTCATTCGCTTGAGTGCGGCAGACGGTCGGCTGGCCCTCGCGTCAGAGGCGCTCGCGATCCCCGCCGCAACAGAATCCTCTTCCGGTTTCGTCGCGGTCATGGGGGCGCTGGATCCGATCGATGAGGGTGCCACCTGTTTCAACGTTGATTTCCCGATGCGCCTCGCGGACGCGGAGTCGGGAAAGCCCTACAAGGCGTGGCGGAACCTCGCCGAGTTCCGCGGCGACCCGACAGCGATCGATCAGCTCGTCCTCACGACCCGACCGCAGAACGACCCGGACTGCTCGACGGAAATCATCGCCATCGCTGACATCCAGTGGAGTGTGGAGCCCCAACGCAGCACCCTCGTCGCCCGGGACACCGGCCCGCGCGCAGCAGCACGTGGCGAGACCAAAACGACGAACGGAGTACCAACGTCATACAGCGTCGCTCGCAACGACCTCGCAGAGGACGTCGCGGCACGATTCGGCATGACGGACGATGACCTGTTTTACCTCAACCCGTTCCGCTTCCCCTCGAACGAGATATTGCGCGTAGGGGAAGAGCTGAACCTCACCGTCACTGCACGATGAGCCACGTCCTTCCCGCTACCAACGAGGACCCCTGATCGTGACCAACACTCCCGCTCCAGCAACTCCGACGACCTCGACTACAGCACCCGAAACTTCACTGGACAGCCTCATCACCTGGTCGGGCGTGGGACTCGCCACCGCGATAGCAGCCCTGATTCTCATGCTCAGCAGCTTCATGGTCGCAACGGGCGTGACCGATTCGGACCCGTCTGAGGGAGTTTTCGGAATCGCGTTCGGTGCGATCGGCGTCGGGACGTGGATCGCCCTCGCCGCTGTCGCCGCTCACATAGTGGCCCGGAGACATCCGCGTCGCCGCGTCCCGCTCGCCTTGATTCCTGCCGCAGCGAGCCTCGCCTGGTGTGGACTGGCCATCTCCCTGTTCTCCTTCTTGATCATGGACGTCCTCGGCCCTCTGTCGATGACCTGGTTGTCCTCCATCGACTACCTCCTACTCGCGCTCCACGCCGTCCTTCTGACCGCAGGCACCATCCCGACAGGGCTCGGGTTCCTCGTGACCGGCATCGTTCTCCGAAGGATCCGTTCCCGCCGCAAGCGGGCTGCGCTCGAGCTCGGGCCATCCCGGTGAACGACCCCCATACGGGACGGATGGTGGGGCCGTTTCTGGTCATCACAGCGACGACATAGCCCCGCGGAGCTGGCCCCATCCGAACGTCCCCTCACGGGACGTCTCGAGCAGCGACCGAGCAGCACAGGGTGCGTGGCAGGGGGTGCAATCTTGATCTTTCTTCCTAGAACAACATTGTGCTAACTTCCTTGCACAAGGCGAAGTCGTCGCCGCTGATGTCTGCTGTGGAGGTCCCATGTCACTGCTCATTCCCCGCGAGGTGTATCAACTCCTCTCGGCCGTCGCCGCTCCGGTCACGTTCGGCCTCATCTGCTTCGTGTTGTCCTGGGTGTACCCGCGCCGGATCGTCTCGCTGCCGACCAGCGGACGTCGCACGTCGACACTGACCTGGGCGGGAGTGGCCGGCGCTCTCCTCGTGATCGTGGTGGCGTTCGTCGTTCACGTGAGCACCCCGGCGGACACGACCGGATTCGAGGGGTGGTGGCGCCGGCCTGCCCCGCTGCTCGTCGCCGCCCTCGTGGTGACGGTCGCCATGTTCTTGGTGCGCCGCGAGCCCCTTCCGGCGCCGGGCGAAGCTGCGGTCGCTCCTCAGCGTCGCTGGAACGAGTTCGCTTCTCGGCCTCTGCTGTGGGTCGGCGCGGTCATCGCGGCGCTGCTCGCGCTCACGTCGGTCTGGCAGACGGTCATCGCCACCAGCGCGCCGGCAGATGCGTTCTTCCTCGGCAACGTGCCCGAGCACACCACTCTGCCGATCTACATGCCCTTCAACGCGAACTACGGCTACATCGCCGGCGTCGGCTGGCCGAACTACCTCGCCACCCTGATCACCCTCGTCCTCGCCGTGGCCGCCCTCGTGCTCGCACTACGCACGGACGCGAACCGGCCCCTGCGCGCTCGATCGACCGCCACCAGCGTGCGCCCGGAGCGAGAGCTCACCGCTCGCCTCTTCACCCTGCTTCTACTCGGCGGGCTGATCACGACGCTCGGCGCTGTCTGGATGCACGCCGGAGATATCGGAACGATCATTGTCGGAGTCGAGGGACAGACCACCGCCGACGGGAACCTCATCTACGTCGGCAGCGCCTACCGCACCTTCGCGCAGCCTCTCCTCTACGCCGGATTCCTCGGCCAGGGGATCGGCATCGCACTCTTGCTCCGCGTCGCGACCGACACCCTCCGCTCCGCCGCCGCACTCCGGCGTGCACGTCGGCCGCTCATCGAGACGATCCCCTTCGACGGAGTGACACAGTGACCACGCTGACGATCAAAACCGCGGAGGAAATCACCGAACGATTCCGCGGAGCCATCCAAGCCGGACAGCTCGGTGACGGCGAACGCCTTCCGACCGTCCGCCAGACGGCCCGCGACTTCGGAGTCGCCCAAGCCACCGCTGCCAAGGCCTACAAGACCCTCGAGCAAGACGGCCTCGTCGTCACCCGCACCGCCGCCGGCACCCGCGTCGCCCCAGGAGCATCACGCGCGCCCCAACTCGTCGTAGAACGCGCACGAGCCCTCGCGGACTCCGCCGCTTCGGCGAACGTCTCCCTAGACGACGCTGTTGCCATACTTCGCGCGATCTGGGGTTGAAAGATGGACCGACGCCGCCACACTCGCGCCGCGAGTGCAGACAACCTTGAACAGACCGCACGAGACATGAGCACCGGAAGATCCCCTTCCAGCACAGGGAGCGGCGCCCTGACTGCCGGTGCGCCCTCATGCCAGGATCGGGCCATGGGAATCAGCAGAATCGGAATCACGCTCGCCATAGCCGGCGTAGTTGTGCTGTCCGGCTGCACCGCAAACGAGACCGCCGGCGACGAATCATCGAGAGTTGCTGTCGAATCATCAGGCGTGGATTCGGCAGGCTCGCCGGCGCCGGCCGCGTCCGATGGCCCTGAGCTCAGCGCATTCGAGCAGCAACTCCCTCTGAGGGGCGACTTCGTCAGTCAGCAGACCGAGACGACAGGATCGGTCCTGATCGAGCGCCGAGCGGACGGATCGACCTGGGCAATCCTCACCGACTTGTCGACCGGTGACGCATCTGATCTGAGGCTGCAACTCAAGGAGGGTGCACTGGAGCAGGACAGCTCTGGCGCCTGGGTCGACACTGCCGGCTACTCCTTCGACATCGGCCCCCTGGACCCGGAACAGCCGGACCAGGAAATCGCAATACCCGGAGCGCACACCATGCCGGCGATCAGAACCCTCACCGCCATGAACTACGAAGGCCCCGATTACCCGTCCTTCGGATCCGTTGCCCTTGAGAGGTAGCCATTACGCACTCCGCTCCCGCCGGCCGCGCTTGTGAACTGACCTAGGTGACTCTCGACCTGCCAGCGTTCCTGCTGGTTCTCTTCCTGAACTACCTGCCCTTCATCGCGGTCGGCTTTGTCGTCCTGTTCGTGATCGTGGGGTTCGTGGTCCTCATGCGCCGCGAGGCGCGACGCGACCGCAAGTAGAGACCGCTCGACCAGGTGCACGGGGCGTCGCCAACGTTGGCACTTCATGTCTAATGGTGCGGTGCGGTTGAGAAGTGGGGACTTCGTTGACGCCGCGAGCGGCCATACCGGGCAAGGGGCTCCGGTGCCGCCCTGCTCTCGGCTGCGCGCATGGCGCGGCCGAGAGCAGCACCCGCCAGCTCAGTGGTGCTGCACCCAGATGTTCGGCTCCACGTAGATCCCCTCGTCCGCATCACGGTCAACGCGCAACGTCGAAAGGCCGCCGGGAATGACGTACTCCCCCGACGCAGGCAGGGCCATCCCGGTCCACTCCTCCCACTGGGCGACGGTGCCGGTCATCACCTGCGACCGAGGGGCGACGCCGAGGACGAGAGCGCCCATCCGCAGGTGCGTACGCAGCCACGGATCCAGCGGCAGCCCGTCCTCCCGCGTCCACGCCGCGTAGACGTCGATCGGGGTCAGCGGGTAGCGCGGCTTCATCGTCGGGCGCAGCGGGACGATCATGTGGTCGTAGCCGCTAGTGACGCCGAGGTCGCGAAACGCGCCGAGCAGCGTCCCGGCGAGGCCGGCGCCGGTGCGGTCGGGATGCACCTGGGCGGCGCAGACGACGAGGGTCGTCGCCTCGTCCTCCTCCTCGAGCGCCCGGCGGAGGGAGTCGCCGTACCCGGCGGGCAAACCCTCGCGGGTGCCATCCCACCGGATTGGCACAGCCCAGCCCGCGGCGACCGGCACGTCTTCATCGAGGACCACGAGCTCGAACCGGGTGAATCGCTCGCGGATGTGCGGCAGGTGCTCCTCCGCGAGGCGGTCGGCGGAGATGAACGCCGGCCACCCCGAACCGAAGAGTGTCTCCATCTGCGCGTCGTCTCGGGGGCGCGCATTGAGTAGTTCTACCGACGTCATGGGCTCAGTCTGCGCGGAGGGCGGCCGCTAGGCGATCCCCTAACTGGACTCCTCGCGGCTAGGCCTCAGCGCCCCGCTAGGCTGCGGTTCATGACGATGCAGGCGCTCCTCAACACACTCGATGACATGCAGATCGCACTTCAGAGCGAGGACTATCACAAGGTGGGGCAGCTGTCATTCTTCGCCTACGACCACACCGGCGTCGACCTGGCGGGTGTGTACCTCGCGAAGGCGAAAGCGTGCGCCGCGAAGAACGACATGCAGGGGGCTGCCGAGGCTGTTCTGGCTGTCTTGGCCGTTGTCAACTCCCTCGGAGCGGAGTCAAAGAGATACAAGACCTCGCTTCCCAACCAGCCCTAGCCGGGTTTCGCTGCGCGAATCTGCCAGGTGACGCCGAGACGGCGACGTGCTCTGTCGAGTTGCGTCCGGTGCATCGGCTTGGCTTGCGCGTCGTCGGCTGCGATCTGAGCGAGAAGCAGCATGAGGGCTTGGACCCGCATCCACGTCTCGCCCTGGTCCCAGTCCGCTTCCCATAGGAGCTTCACGCCGTACGGGTTTCCCTCGTTCTCGGGCGCTATGGCGAGGTAGACGTCCGCAACGCTGGACGTGCCGTGCGAGTAGAGCCCTAGCGTCCGGTACATCGCGTAGATCTGGGGGCCTCCAGCGATCGCGTCGCACCGCTCCTTGAAGCTACGCGTGCTCTTGGCGCGGGCGTCCCGATTCTCTTCCTCGTCCAGTCGACGGATCACGTCGGACAGGTCAGCGAGGCCCAGGTCGGTCACCTCCTTGAAGGTCTGGCGCCGGTTCTTCGTGTCTACTGCGCTCAGCGCTGCTCCACCGTCATCGGTGACCAGTAGCCAGGCCGCGTTCATCGCGCATTCCATCGTCTGCCTGATGAGGGGCATGGCTTCGAGGTCGTGTCCTGCTCCGTGCAGCAGGAGCACCGCTCGCGAAAGGCGCGCGGCGTGGTGCGCGAAAGTCCACACCTGTATCGCGTTCGAGGGGTGCAGGCCGTCCCTCGGCGCGAACCGGCGGGAGCTGAGCTGCTCCCAGAGAGTCAGGAGCCGTTGCGTCTCGACCGTGCCGTCAGCGTGGTTGGGGCTCATTCCTCGAATCTAGAGGCGAGGCCGGCCAGCTCGACGGCCAGGCGCAGGAGGTGGAGATTCCTCCCAAGGACCTTGGACACGTCCAGGGTCCGGTGGGAGGGTGGGCGCATGTCGAAGCCTCGGACCAAGCTCGCGCGTGCTGCGCTGATCAGCAACGGGATGGTCTGGTTCGGGCTGTCGTTCATGCTCTTCGCGATCGCCGGTGAGCAGACGTACGCGGCGTTCACCGGTGAGTGGTTCAACGTGCTCGGGTGGGTGCTGATCGTCGCCGTGGCCGCCGGCCTGGCGGTCGTCGGGGTGATCGAGAACCGGAACATCCGGGCGGGGAAGAAGTACAAGCCGCGTCCTCGCCGCTGACTACCGCTCGAGCGCGCGTGGCCGTTCCACGCGCGTGACCGGGGGGTCGAGGGGGCTCTCCCCCTCGTGCGGGCCGGCCCGTTTCGGGTCGGCCCGCGCACGCGCTCAGAGCGCGAGCGTGTGGAGGATCAGGGTCGTGGAGCCGATGGGCTTTCCGAAGTCGGTGTAGTCGAGGGTCGCGCGGCGGTTGCTGATGAGGTCGAGGGCGATCAGTTCCTCGTCGGATTCGTCCGTCATGTCGCCGGGCTCCTCGTCCCATTCGCGGAGGACCTGGCGGTCGGCGTCGAGGACTTTCCACAGTCCCCAGACGTGGGCGATGGGGCCGGTCGTCTCGTATGTGAAGACGAGGGCGGTCGCGGTGGGCCAGCCGTAGGCGGCAGCGGCGACGATCAGCGCTCGCGCTGCGGCGGCGGTCGCGTCGGCGTCGCCGGACGCGGCCGCGGCGTCGACGGCGACCTCGGCTGCTCGCAGCGTCGGGTCGTCCTGGTACGGGTCGAAGCGGTGGGCGGGGCGGGGTGCGGTGGTCGTGGTGGTCATGGTGGGGCCTTCCTGTGCAGCAGTGGGAGAAGAGGAGGGGGC
>NZ_PSVU01000022.1:0-55144 GCF_002932515.1 Rathayibacter sp. AY1D5 | reverse complement strand
GGCTCCTGCCGCCGGGCCTGCGCATCGGACTGGCGCAGAGCGCCTTCCAGACGGAGGGCTCCCTCGAGGCGGGCGGCGGGGCGGACGGGCCATGGGCGGGTGCCTCCTCGATCGCGGCGGGGGAAGTGGAGCGGCCCCGGCGCCCGCACCGAGGTGCTGGGCTCCGGGGCCGCTCCGGCGTGCCGAGACTACGCGGAGAAGCGCGGGAAGGCGGAGCGACCCGCGTAGGTCGCCGCACCTCCCAGGATCTCCTCGATGCGCAGCAGCTGGTTGTACTTCGCGACGCGGTCCGAGCGGGCCGGGGCGCCGGTCTTGATCTGGCCGCCGTCCACCGCGACCGCGAGGTCGGCGATGGTGGTGTCCTCGGTCTCGCCGGAGCGGTGCGAGAGGATCGCGGTCATGCCGTTGCGCTGGGCGAGGGCCACGGCGTCGAGCGTCTCGGTGAGCGTGCCGATCTGGTTCACCTTGACCAGGATCGAGTTGCCGGCCTTCTCGGCGATGCCGCGGGCGAGGCGCACCGGGTTGGTGACGTACAGGTCGTCTCCGACGAGCTGCACCTTGTCGCCGATGGCCGCGGTGAGGTGGGTCCAGCCGGCCCAGTCGTCCTCGTCCAGCGGGTCCTCGATCGAGACCAGCGGGTAGTTGGCGACGAGGTCGGCGTAGTAGGAGGAGAGCTCCTCGGCCGAGAGCTTCTTGCCCTCGAACGTGTAGGCGCCGTCCTCGTAGAACTCCGAGGAGGCGACGTCGAGCGCGAGCCCGATGTCCTTGCCGGGGGTGAATCCGGCGGCCTCGACGGCCTTGAGGATGAAGTCGAGCGCCTCGCGGTTGGTGGGCAGGTCGGGGGCGAAGCCGCCCTCGTCGCCGAGGCCGGTGGCGAAGCCGGCCTTCTTCAGCTGCGCCTTGAGCGCGTGGTAGATCTCGACGCCCCAGCGCAGGCCCTCGGAGAAGGACTCGGCGCCCAGCGGGACGGCCATGAACTCCTGGATGTCGACGCCGGTGTCGGCGTGCGCGCCTCCGTTGATGATGTTCATCAGCGGCACGGGCAGGGTGTGCGCGTTCGGGCCGCCGACGTAGCGGAACAGGTCGAGGTCCGACGACTGCGCGGCGGCCTTGGCCACGGCGAGGCTGACGCCGAGGATCGCGTTCGCGCCCAGGCGGGACTTGTTCTCGGTGCCGTCGAGCTCGATCAGCTCGGCGTCGACGAGGCGCTGGTCGGTGGCGTCGAAGCCCTCGATGGCCGGGCCGATCTCGTCGATGACGGCGTCGACGGCCTTCTGCACGCCCTTGCCGAGGTAGCGGTCGGAGTCGCCGTCGCGGAGCTCGTACGCCTCGAACGCGCCGGTGGAGGCGCCGGACGGGACGGCCGCTCGCGAGGACGCGCCGTCCTCGAGCAGGACCTCGACCTCGACCGTGGGGTTGCCACGGGAGTCCAGAATTTCTCGGGCGACGACTGCCTCGATAAGGGCCACAACTATCTCCTCTTGACGGGTGGGCTCCCGGAGACGGGAGCGGTCGGGAAGGAGTCTACTGACCGCCTCCGAAGCGCAGGAGACCGCGGCCGGTCGTAGACTCCCAGGGCCCGATCGCCGGACGGCCCGGGCGCACCCGCCGACCCGGAGGTTCCCCGTGACCACGACCGCCGCCGACCACGTCGACCGTCTCACCGCCGTCGTCCCGGACTTCCCGAGCCCGGGCATCCTGTTCCGCGACCTCACGCCGGTCTTCGGCGACGGCGAGGCCCTGCGGGCGGTGGCCGACGCGCTGATCGAGCCCTACCGCGGACGGATCGACGCGATCGCGGGCGTGGAGGCGCGCGGCTTCCTGCTCGCCGCGGCGGCCGCCTACTCGGCCGGTCTCGGCGTCGTGACCATCCGCAAGCCCGGCAAGCTGCCGCGGGCCGTGCTGCGCGAGCAGGCGACCCTCGAGTACGGCGAGACGATGCTGGAGGTGCACGAGGACGCGGCGCCCCGCGGCGCGCGCCTGCTGCTGGTCGACGACGTGCTGGCGACCGGGGGCACGCTCGACGCGAGCCGCCGCCTGATCGAGCGCGCCGGGTGGAGCCTCGAGGGGATCGCGGTGGTCATGGAGCTCGACGGGCTCGGGGGCCGCGAGATGCTGGCCGGCCACCGCGTCGACGCGATCGTCACCGTCTGACCCGGCCCCGTCGCTCCGCTCCCCCTGCCCTCCCCCTTCCCGCGAGACACCACCGGGGTATGCGACCCACCGGGCGAGCCGCACTCGAATGGCGTCCCGCGGAAGGGGGAAGCGACGGGGTCAGGTGAGGGAGAGGGACATCCGGGAGAGGACGAAGGTCTCGAGCACTTGCACGAGCATGTAGAGCACGAGCGAGACGCCGGTCACGAGCACGACCGCCGACCAGACGTCCGCGAACCGGGCCTGGGCGGACCAGGCGTTGATCGCCCCGCCGATGCCCGCACCGGTGGAGAGCCACTCGGCGAGCAGCGCGCCCGTGATCGCTCCGGGCACCGAGATGCGGATCGCGGCGAAGAGCGAGGGCAGCGAGCCGGGGATGGCGACCTTGCGGATCGCGGTGAGGGTGCTGCCGCCGTAGACCGCGACCACGTCGAGCATCTGCGGGGAGGCGTTGTTGAGGCCGAAGGCGATCGTCACCAGCGCGGGGAACAGGACGACGATCCCGCCGATCACCGCGACCGAGGCGATCGAGCCGGTCCCGAAGACGAGGATGATCAGCGGCGCCATCGCGATCAGCGGCACCGAGCGCAGCAGCATCGCGAACGGCATCAGCGCGTGCTCGATGCCCTTCGACAGGCGGAACAGGATCGCGCCGAGGATCGCCACGACCAGGCCGGCCGCGAAGCCGATCAGTGCGTCGCCCATGGTCACGGCGAAGAGGCCGCCCAGCTCGGCGCGGTGCTCCGCGGCCTTCGCATCGGTCACCAGGTGCTGCCAGACGTCCCACGGGCCCTTGACCACGTAGGGCGAGACCCCGCCGAAGAGGACCACACCGATCCAGATCGCCAGCACGATCACGATCGTCGACAGGGCGACGAGCAGGCTCTTGCGCAGGCTCTTGAGAGTCGCGCCGAGGGCGGCCGTGCGCAGCTGGCGCCGCAGCTCGTCGACCGCGAGGATCGACGTGGCCGTGGACTGCTCCGTGCGGTCGGGGACGGTGGTCGTCATGGTCATGCCCGCTTTCCGGAGGACCAGGGCGCGATGAGGCGCCCGATCAGTCCGACGATGCCGTAGCCGAGGAGCGCGACGCCCGCGCAGAGGAGGAAGAGCGCCCAGACGCGGGGCGAGTTCAGCGAGACCTGCGCCGCGACCAGGATCGGGCCCACGCCCGTCTCGATCTTGCCGAAGTACTCGCCGAGGATCGCGCCGAGGAAGGCCGCGGGCACCGCGATCTGCAGCGCCGACAGGATGTTGGGCAGCGCCGCGATCAGACGCACCTTGCGCAGCTGGGTGAAGCGCGAGCCCCCGTAGACCGTGACGACGTCGAGCGCCGCCTTGTCGGCCGCCTTCAGCCCGAGGAGGCTGCCGACGACCGTGGTGAAGAACACCGAGAGGCCGGCCAGGAAGATCGCCGTCGCGCTCGCCTTCCCGGGAGCGTCCGCACCACCGAGGATCAGCAGCACGATCGCTCCGATGGCGACGATCGGCACGCAGTAGGTGATGACCGCGAGCTGCGAGACGACCCCCTCCAGCCAGGGCAGGACCAGCACGAGCGCCGAGAGCACCAGCGCGAGGAGGTTGCCCCAGAAGTAGCCGACGGCCGCCTCGCCGATCGTGACGGAGAAGTTGCGCCAGTAGAAGCCGGCGCCGTCCTCCATCGCGGTCTGCACGACCTGCACGGGAGTGGGGACGGGCGCGTAGGTCGCGGCGCCGGTGGGCGCGGTGACGAGCGCCACGATCCACCAGACGGCGACGATCGCGGCGACGCCGATCAGCCCGGTGAGCCACGGAGGCAGGGACAGGGTGCGGCGCGGGGCCGCGGGGAGCGTGGTGGCCACGGTGCCTCCTAGACGCGGTCGTCCGCGGCCGCGCTGCCGTCGCCGAACAGCAGCTCGGAGGCCTGGTCGACGTAGGCGTGGAACTCGGGGGTGCGCTGCATCTCGGGGGTGCGCGGGCGGGGGAGGTCGATGTCGATGATCTCCTTCACCCGTCCCGGGCGCGGGCTCATGACCGCGACGCGGTCCGAGAGGAAGATCGCCTCCGAGATGCCGTGCGTGACGAGGAGCGTCGTGGCGGGCTTCTCGGTCCAGATCCGCAGCAGCTCGAGGTTGAGCTTCTGCCGCGTCATGTCGTCGAGGGCGCCGAACGGCTCGTCGAGCAGCAGGACCTCGGGCTTGAGGATCAGGCACCGGGCGATCGACACGCGCTGGCGCATGCCGCCCGAGAGCTGGGCCGGCTTGGCCTTCTCGAAGCCGCGGAGACCGACGAGGTCGATCAGCTCGTCGATGTAGGACTGGTCGACGCTCTTGCCCGCGATCTCGAACGGCAGGCGGATGTTCGCCATGACGCTGCGCCACGGCAGGAGCGCGTGGTCCTGGAAGGCGATGCCGAGCTTGTTGTCGCGGCGCAGCTCCTGGGGAGTGCGGCCGTCGACCCGGATGGAGCCGGACGTCGGCTCCTCCAGTCCCGCGAGGATGCGCAGGATGGTCGACTTGCCGCACCCCGACGGGCCGAGCAGGGCGAGGAAGCTGCCCTGGTCGGTGTGGAGATCGGTGTCCTGCAGCGCCGCGACGCTGCGCGAGCCCATCCGGAACGTCTTCGACAGGCCGTGGATCTGGATGCCGGTGCCGCCGGCACCCTGGTCGCGCAGGGTGCCGGCGTCGGTCGTGTCGGTCACGAGTGGTGCCCTTCGTGGATCAGGATCAGGCCGCGTACTTCATCAGCTCGGGGTTCTCCTCGTAGACCTCGTCGAGGAGGGTCAGATCGAAGAGGTCCTCGGCCGTGACGTCGATCCCGGCGCCCGCGAGGGACGCGATGGTCTCGGACTGCAGCGTCTCGGAGATGGTGAAGAGGCCGTTCGAGACCGTCTCGTCCGAGACGACCAGTTCCTCGGCCTGGATGGTGGCGCCCTTCTTGGAGGACTCCTCGTTGAGGCCGAGGTCCTTGCCGTAGTTCTCGACGGCGAGCATCGCGCCCGCCTCCGGGTCGTTGACCGCGTCGGTCCAGCCCTTGATCTCGGCGACGAGGAACGCCTTCAGAGCGTCGCGCTTCTCGGCGATCGCCTGCTCCGACACCGAGAAGGTCTCGGCGACGAAGGGGAGGCCGTTGTCGGCGAAGGGCAGGTTGACGACCTCGTAGCCCTCGGCCGCGACCGTGATGGCCTCGTTCGTCAGGTAGGCGATGAAGCCGTCGACGGTGCCGTTGACGAGGACGGAGGGGTCGTACTCGACGGGGACGACCGTGAGGTCCGACTCGGAGAGGCCGTTCGCGGCGAGCAGCGCCTGGAACAGGGAGGTGTTCGAGGCCTGGACGCCGATCTTCTTCCCGGCGAGGTCGGCCGGAGTGGCGATGTTCCCGGCGGTCTTGATCGAGAGGACCGTGAAGGGGTTCTTCTGGTAGGTCGCGCCGATGATCTTGAGCGGGGCCTCCTGCTGGGCGATCGCGGTGCCGATCGAGACGGCGTCGCTGAGCGCGACGTCCGCGCTGCCCGAGAGGAGCTCGGCCACGCCCGTCGAGGGGCCGGGGGTGAGCGTCACTCCCGCCAGGCCGGCCTCGGTGAAGTAGCCCTTCGAGTCGGCGAAGAACTCGCCCGCGAACTCCTCGTTCTTGATCCAGGAGAGCTGGACCTTGAGGGTGCCGAGGTCGCCGCCGTCCGCGGCGGACGCACCGGAGGAGTCGGAGGCGCAGGAGGCGAGGACGGAGGCGCCGCCGATCGCGAGGCCGGCGACACCCGCCAGGCGGAGGAGGCTGCGGCGGTCGAAGGCCGGGAGGGAGCGGAGGGGCGACAGGGTCAAGGGGACTCCTCGGGTGGGGATCGTCAGGGCTGCTGCGGTGGGGTGCGCGGGGTCGCGACGGGGTGCCCGTGCGGGCGCGCCAAGCCGCGCCGATCGGGTGCCTCGACGCTATCCGGGGGAGATTTCTCGGGTGTGTCCGCAGATTTCGCGGGTATTAAGGCTCTCACGGATCCGACAAGGATCCGACCAGATCGACATGATCCTCTGACGGATCGGCTGAGACCCAGTTCAGGCCCGACAGGACGGCCCCGGCCCCTCCCGCGGGCGCGGCTCAGCGCAGGCAGCCGGCGTCGCTCACCCGGCGCCGCCGGCGCGGATCAGCCGAGGTCCTTGAAGGAGAGGTCGGCGGCGGAGGCGGCATCGCGCGGAACGAGAGCGAAGCGGGTGAAGCCCGCGGCGGCCGCGCGGTCCAGCAGCGGGGTGAGGTTCTTCGCCCGGCGCTCGAGGCGCACGCGCGAGCCCCGGGCGATCAGCTCCTGCTTGAGCGCGAGCAGCAGCTCGGGCGCCGCGTCGCGCTCGTGGACGAGGACGACGGCGTCGGGGCGCTCGACGACGGCACCGCCGATCAGCTCGACGATCCGCTCGAAGCCGATCGAGAAGCCGCAGGCCGGCACGTCCTGACCGAGGAAGCGGCCGATCATCCCGTCGTACCGCCCGCCTCCGCCGACCGAGGAGCCCGAGGACGGGTGCGCGATCTCGAAGATCGTGCCGGTGTAGTAGCCCATGCCCCGCACGAGCGTCGGGTCGAAGCGGAGCGAGACGCCGGCGGGCAGCGAGCGCAGCGACCGGGCCAGGGTCTCGAGCGCGAGCACCGCCTCCGGGTCGATGCCCTCGGGCAGCACGTCGAGGATCGCGGACTGCTCGAGCGCCACTCCCCCGGCGGCGACCGCCTCCTCGATCCGCGCGAGGTAGCCCCCGAGGACCGCGGCCGCGTCCGGCCCGTCGGCCTCCAGCTCGGCGACGACTCCGGCGGCGCCGATCTTGTCGAGCTTGTCGATCGAGATCAGCGCCGGGCCGAAGCGCTCGGGGGCGAAGCCGCAGTGCTCGAGGATTCCGGTGAGGATGCGGCGGTCGTTGATGCGGATGGTGCAGTCCTGGAGGCCCAGCGCGTCGAGTGCCGCCGCGGTCGCGGTGATGAGCTCGACCTCGGCCAGCTGCCCGGGCTCGCCGATGATGTCGATGTCGCACTGCACGAACTGGCGGTACCGCCCCTTCTGCGGGCGCTCGGCGCGCCACACCGGCGCGATCTGCACCGAGCGGAAGACGGCCGGCAGCTCGGCGCGGTGGGAGGCGTAGAAGCGGGCGAGCGGCACCGTGAGGTCGAAGCGCAGGCCGAGGTCGGCGAGGGCGGACGCGTCGTCGACCGCCGCCAGGTCGTCGCGGGTGAGCCCGCGGCGCAGGACGCTGAAGGCGAGCTTCTCGTTGTCGCCGCCGAGCCCGGAGTGGAGGCGGTCGAAGTCCTCGACCACGGGCGTCTCGATCTCGTCGAACCCGTGGGAGGCGTACACGCGGCGGATGACGCCGAGCGCGTGCTCGCGCTTCGCCTTGTCGGCGGGGAGGAAGTCGCGCATGCCGCGGGGCGGGGTGATCGGGGAGGCCATGACGGCGATTCTCCCAGATCGGCCGGGGCGGGCCCGCGGGCGCCTCAGTCCGCGCGCCGCTCCTGCTCCACCGCGCGGATCTCGTCCTGCAGGTCGCGCGTCGCGGTGCGGAGCGCACGCTCGGCGTCGAGCCCCTGGGCGCGGGCGGAGGCGACGATGGCCAGCAGCAGCGGGCCGAGGTCCTCCTCCGACTCGATGGGAAGCGGGCCCTGGCCGGCGTCCACGACGCCCAGCGAGGTCGCCTTGCCGATCACCTTGTCGGCGAGCGCGAGGGCCGGCATGCCCTGCGGGATCCCGTCGAGCACGCTCGTGCGGTGCGGCTTCTCGGTGCGCTTGAGCTCGTCCCACACCGCGATGACGTCGTCGGCCGTCTCGGCCGTGGCGTCGCCGAACACGTGCGGGTGGCGGCCGATCATCTTGGCGTTCATGTGCGCCGCGACGTCCTCGATGGTGAAGGGCTCGGCGCTCTCGGCGGCCAGGTCGGCGTGGAAGAGCACCTGGTAGAGGACGTCGCCGAGCTCCTCGATCAGGTCGGCCCGGTCCCCCGCCTCGATGGCGTCGACGAGCTCGTGCGACTCCTCGATCAGGTAGCGCACGAGCGACTCGTGGGTCTGCTCGGCGTCCCACGGGCAGCCGCCCGGGGCGCGGAGGACGTGGACGGTGCGGATGAGCTCGTCGAGCCGGGGATGCGCGGTCACACCGCCATCCTCGCATCCGGTCCGGCCGCCTCCGCGGACATCCGGGCGGCGCGGGCGCCCGGGAGCCTCAGGCCCGCGCGAGACGCCGCCGCGCGACGAGGAGGCAGCCGCCGGCGACGAGCGGCACCGCGGCGAGGAGCCCGGGTGACGCCGCGACGGACACCGCGGTCGAGGCGCTGACCAGTGCAGCCGCCAGGTTCCAGAGGACCACCGCGACTCCCGCGCCGTCCCCGATCGGGAGCGGCACCGGGCTGAGCAGCTGCGGCGGCAGCGGACCCCGGGTCGCGTCCATCGCCCGCGCGGCGACGGCGGCGACGGCGGTCGCGGCGGCCACCGGCACCGCCGCGCCCGGGAGCAGCAGCGAGGCGGCGAGGGCGCCGAGCATCGCGACTCCGACCGCGAGCACCAGCGGGAGGACGGCGTGCAGGAGGAGCAGCTCGAACGGGCCGGGCGCGAGGAGCGCCGGCTGTCCCGCGGTCGCGGCGGCGTGGCGGAAGCCGTCGCTCCAGACGCCGGCGCCGAGGTAGGCGAGCACGCCCGCCGCGGCGGCCGGGAGCGCGAGGAGGGAGGACGGCACGACCGCGGCGAGCACGGCGGCGGCGCCGGCGGCGGCCAGCGCGACGACCGCGACCGCCGAGCGTCCGGGAGTGCGCAGCGCGCCGATCGCGTCGCGCACCGGCACCGCGAGAGCGAACGGGGAGAGGCGGACCGCTCGGAGCCCCCGCCCGACCGCCGGGAGGGCGCGGTACCCGTCGAGCGACTCGGCGAGGTCGCCCGTCGCTCCGAGCCGGGCGGTCGCCGACCACTGCCGGGCCTGGGCGAGGAGCCGAGATCCGCGCGCGGCGTCGAGCAGCCGGGGCGCCGCGGCCAGGACGACCGCGGCCGACGCGAGCAGCACGGTCGCGGCGCGCACCTCCTCCGCTCCGCTCACGGCCGAGGCGAGGAGGCCGCCCGGCGTGGGCGCACCGGGCAGGAGGGCCCCGAGGACCGCGAGGGAGACGAGGAGGCCCGCCGCGAGCGCGGGGAGGCGCGAGGGCAGGCACTGACCGGCGAGCCAGGCGACGGCGAGGAGGCCGGCGAACGCGGCGCCGCCGACGACGGCCGCGAGGAGCGGCGCGGAGGCGGCGAGGGCGAGGAGCGACGCGACGGCGGAGCAGCACGCCACGAGACCGGCCGACGCCCGGACCACGGGCAGGCGGAGCACCGCCCAGCGGCGCAGATCGGTCGCGAGCAGCACGGCCGTGGTGTGCGGCTCGCCCACCGCGGGTCCGCGCACCCGACCCAGGAGCACGGCGGCGGGCAGGGCGAGACCCGCGGCGAGGGCGATCAGCGGCTCCGGCGCGGCTCCCGCCTCGGCGGCGAGGAGCGCGAGGGCCCGGGCGACGGGGAGGACGACGACGAGGACGGTCATCGCGGCGAGGTAGCCCGCGTAGGCGCGCGGACTCGGCGGAGCCGCGGCGCGGTGCCGGTGCAGAGCCCGCACCTCGGCGACGCGAGCCCTCTCCGCGCGCGTCACGCCCGCTCCAGCTCGACGACCCGCGCGCCCAGACCCTGGATCAGCACAGGGCTGTGGGTCGCGACGACGAGTGCCCGGGACGCGGCTGCGCGCCGCAGGACTTCCGCCACCAGCGGCACCCGCTCGACGTCGAGCCGCTGCTCCGGCTCGTCGAGCAGCAGCACCGCCGAGGGCCGGGCTAGCACGAGCGCGAGGGAGAACAGCTGCGTCTGCCCGGAGGAGAGCTCGTGCGGGAAGCGGCGGGCGAGCGGAGCGAGCGCGAGCGCGTCGAGACCTGCCGCGGCCTCGCGGCGGGCGTCGGCGACCGGCGCGCCCCACGAGACGGCCACCATCGCGAGGTGCTCCTCGAGGGTCAGGTCCCGCTCGAAGGGCGGGGTGCCGATCAGGGCGGCGACGGCGCGGCGGTGGGCGGCGGAGCGCTCCTCCGGGGCGCGCCCGGCCACCGCCACGACTCCCTCGCTCGGAGCGGTGAGGCCGGCGATCACCCGCAGGAGCGTGGTTTTGCCGGTGCCGTTGCGGCCCGTCACCGCGACGCGCTCCCCCGCCTCCGCCTCGAGCGAGCACGGGGCGAGCAGCTCGACCCCCGAGGCGCGGACCGCGACCCCGCGGACGGCGACCAGCGGGCCGGCGAGCGGCTCCGGCTCTCGAGGACGTCGGGCGGCGAGGAGCGGCATGCCCTCCATCCTGCCAGCGGGCCCTCCCGCAGCGGCGACGGCCGCCGGAGCGGGGCGGCGCGCCTCCGGGGAGCGCCGCCCCGAGGACCTCAGACGGTGACCGGCTCCGGGAACAGCGAGTCCAGGAGCGACGCCACCCACTGGATGAGCGCCCGGTCGCCGAGCGGGACGCCGTCGAGCACGGGCATCGGCACGACGACCGCGTCGGCCTGCTGCAGGTACTTCGCGGTCGGGTACATCCGGCGCAGGCGCACCTGGATCGAGTCGGGCAGATGAGCGGGAGCCACGCGGACGTTCGAGCCCATCGCGACCACGTCGCTCAGGCCCGCCTTCTGTGCGCGCATCCGCAGCCTCGACACCAGGATGAGGTTCTCGACCGCCTCGGGCAGCTCGCCGTAGCGGTCGGTCAGCTCCTCGACCACGAGGTCGATGCTCCCCTCCTTCGCCGTCGGCGACGACGCGGCCGACAGCTTCTGGTACGCCTCCAGGCGCAGCCGCTCGCTGTCGACGTACTCCTCCGGGATGCGCGCGTCGACGGGCAGCTCGAGCCGCAGCTCCGTCTGCCCCTCGGCGACCTCGCCGCGGAAGGTGTCGACGGCCTCGCCGATCATCCGCAGGTAGAGGTCGAATCCCACGCCCTGGATGTGCCCGGACTGCTCGCCGCCGAGGAGGTTGCCCGCACCGCGGATCTCGAGGTCCTTCAGCGCGATCTGCATGCCGCCGCCGAGGTCCGAGTTGGCGGCCAGGGTCTGCAGCCGGTCGTGCGCGGTCTCGCTCAGCGGCTTCGTCTCGTCGTAGAGGAGGTAGGCGTAGGCGCGCTCGCGGCCGCGGCCGACCCGCCCGCGCAGCTGGTGCAGCTGCGAGAGACCGTACTTGTCGGCGCGGTCGACGATCAGCGTGTTGGCGTTCGGGATGTCGAGGCCGGTCTCGACGATCGTCGTCGACACCAGGACGTCGAACTTGCGCTCCCAGAAGTCGACGATGATCCGCTCGAGCTGCGACTCGCTGAGCTTGCCGTGCGCGACCGCGATCCGCGCCTCGGGAACCAGCTCGGCGAGCTGCGAGGCGACGCGGTTGATCGTCGAGACGCGGTTGTGCACGAAGAACACCTGGCCCTCGCGCAGGAGCTCCCGGCGGATCGCGGCCGACACCTGCTTCTCGGAGTAGGGGCCGACGAAGGTGAGGATCGGGTGGCGCTCCTCCGGCGGGGTCGCGAGGGTCGACATCTCGCGGATGCCGGTCACCGCCATCTCGAGCGTCCGCGGGATGGGCGTGGCGCTCATCGAGAGGATGTCGACGTTCTTCTTCAGCGCCTTGAGCTTGTCCTTGTGCTCGACGCCGAAGCGCTGCTCCTCGTCGATCACGAGCAGGCCGAGGTCCTTGAAGACGATGTTGTCGCTGAGGAGCCGGTGGGTCGCGATGACCATGTCGACGGTGCCGTCGGCCAGGCCCTCGATCGTCTCCTTCGACTCCTTCGCGCTCTGGAACCGGCTGAGCGCCCGCAGGTGGACGGGGAAGCCGGCGAAGCGCTCCTGGAACGTCTCGAGGTGCTGGCGGACGAGCAGCGTGGTCGGCACGAGCATCGCGACCTGCTTCCCGTCCTGGATCGCCTTGAACGCGGCGCGCACGGCGACCTCGGTCTTGCCGAAGCCGACGTCGCCCGAGAGCAGGCGGTCCATCGGGATCGGCCGCTCCATGTCGGCCTTGACCTCGTCGATGACGGTGAGCTGGTCGGGGGTCTCGGCGAACGGGAACGCCTCCTCCAGCTCGCGCTGCCAGGGGGTGTCCGGCGGGAACGCGTGCCCGCGGGAGGCCATCCGGGCGGAGTAGAGCTTCACGAGCTCGACCGCGATGTCGCGGACCGCGCGGCGGGCCTTGCTCTTGGCCTGCGCCCAGTCGCTCCCGCCCATCTTGCTCAGCGCCGGAGCCTCGCCGCCGACGTAGCGGGAGAGCAGGTCGAGCTGGTCCGTGGGGACGAGCAGCTTGTCGCCGGGGAAGCCGCGCTTGCTGGGGGCGTACTCGAGCACCAGGTACTCGCGGCGCGTCTTGATCGCGTTGCGGCCCCCGCTGGAGACCTCGCGCTGAGAGAGCTCCACGAACCGGCCGATGCCGTGGGTGGCGTGCACCACGAAGTCGCCGGGCGTGAGCTGCAGCGGGTCGACGACGTTCTTGCGGCGCGAGGCGAGCTTCTTCACCGCTCGGGAGTCGTAGCCGACGGTGCGGCCGTAGAACTCCGTGTCGGTGAGCAGGGCGAGCTTCGCCTCCTCCACCTCGAAGCCGTGATCGACGGAGGCCTGGACCACGTAGGCCAGACCCGTCTCGAGCCCGGCGGGGAGGTCGGCGACGATGCGGGCGGCGACCTCGTGCTCGGCGAGGACCTGGTCGGTGCGCTCGACCGTGCCGGTGCCGGGCGCGGTCAGGACCACGGTCCAGCCGTCGGCCAGGCGCGCGCGGACGTGGGCGAGGGCGCCCTCGACGCTCGCTCCGAATCCGGGGACCGGCTCGCCCTCGACGCGGACGGCGAGGATCTCGTCGATCCCGAGCTCCTCCGGCAGCACCTCGGCCTCGCCCGCGGCGGGGCCCTGGCGGAACGTGCTCATCGTCCACCAGGGGTGGTCGGGAGCGTCGGCGCCCGGGGCGCTGAGCTTCACGGAGTCGCGGAGCGCGCCGAGCGAGATGAACTCGCCCGAGGCGAGGTCGATGGGGGCCTCGGCGCCGGCGGTCGCCGCGCTCCAGGCCGCCTGCAGGAACTCGCGGTTCGTCTCGGCGAGGCTGATCGCCCGCGTCGCCACGCGCTCGGGGGCGAGGACCGCGACGGCCGCCCCCTCGGGCAGGTAGTGCGAGATCGGGACCAGCCGCTCCAGCAACGCGGGGGCGAGCGACTCCATGCCCTCGACCGGGATGCCCTCGGCGATCTTCGCGAGCATCGCCGACAGGCTCGGGAACTCGTGCAGCATCTCGCGGGCCCGCTGCCTCACCGCGGGCACCAGCAGCAGCTCGCGGCTCGGCGGGAGGACCACCGAGTCGGCCTCGCCCGGGAGCGAGCGCTGATCGGCCACGGAGAAGCCGCGGATGGAGTCGACCTCGTCGCCGAAGAAGTCCACTCGGCTCGGATGCTCGGCCACCGCGGGGAAGACGTCGAGGATGCCGCCGCGCACGGCGAACTCGCCGCGGCGCGTGACCATGTCGACCCGGGCGTAGGCCAGGTCGACCAGCTCGGCCGAGATGCGGCCGAGGTCGTAGCCGCGGGCGCCCTTCACGAGTCGGATCGGCTCGATGTCGGCGAGGTTGTCGGCGACCGGCTGCAGCGCCGCGCGCACGGAGGCGACCACCACGAGGGGCCGCTCGCCGGACCACTGCTTCATCCGCCGCAGCGCGTCCAGGCGCCGCCCCACGATCTCGGCGCTCGGGCTGAGGCGCTCGTGCGGCAGCGTCTCCCACGCGGGGAACTCGACGACGTCCGCATCCGGCAGCATGCAGCCGAGAGAGGCGCGCACGTTCTCGGAGTCGCGGCCCGTGGCCGTGACCACCAGCGCCGCCTGCGGGCGTCCCGCCTCCGCGCGCCTCTCGATCAGGCCCGCGAGCAGGGGGACCCGGAGGCCGTCAGCCACCGAGAAGTCGGCGTCCCGCACCGCGTACGCGAGAGCATCGTCGAACGTGGAGGCGCGCGACAGCGCCGAGATGATCTCGTTGAGGGGCACGGGTCCAGTTTACGGCCGCCCCGCGGGCCGACCGCCGAGGGAACCCCGAACCGTCGAGGGAGCCCGGGGCTGCGATCTCCCTCGCCGGTTCGGGGCTCCCTCGGTGGAGGGCGGGTCAGGCGCTGGTGTGGAACTTCAGCTGGGCGGCGGAGAGGCCGGAGTCGGCGATGAGCTCGACGGCGTCGGCGGCGTCCGAGACCAGGATCGGGAGCGCCTCGCGCTCCGGGCCGGCGAAGTCCTTCAGCACGAAGTCGGCGGCCTGCTGGCGGCCCGGCGGGCGGCCGATGCCGACCCGCACGCGCAGGAACTCGGCTCCTCCGGTCGCCGCGAGGATGTCGCGGATGCCGTTGTGCCCTCCGTGACCGCCGCCCTGCTTGAGGCGCAGGGTGTCGAAGGGGATGTCGAGCTCGTCGTGCACGACGATCAGGTGCGCCGGGTCGATCGAGTAGAAGTCGAGCAGCTGCGCCGTCGGCCCGCCGGAGAGGTTCATGAAGCTGTTGGGCTTGCCCAGCACGAGCTTCGGCCCGCCCGGGCGGAGGAAGCCCTCGGCGACCACGGCGTTGGCGCGGTTGTGCCGGCGGAACGAGCCGCCGATCCGCGTCGCGAGCTCGTCGAGCACCATCTGGCCGACGTTGTGCCGGTTGCGCGCGTACTGCGCTCCCGGGTTGCCCAGTCCGACGACCAGCCAGGTGTCACCCATGTCGTTCCTCTTCCTCGGGGGCGGCGGAGGGACTCCCCCGCCGGACGCGGAACGGGCCCGCCGCGGCTGCGAGCGGGCCCGTTCCCGGGGTGGTGCGGACTACTCCGCGGTCTCGGCGACGACGTCGCCCGAGGCCGGGGTCTCGTCGTCCTCGCCCAGGTCCTGCTCGACCTCGGCGGTGACGTTGACGATGAGCACCTCGGCGTCGGTGACCAGCGTGGCGCCCTCGGGGAGCGTGACGTCAGCGGCGGTGATCTGCGTGCCGGCCTCGAGGCCCTCGACGGAGACGATGATGTTCTGCGGGATGCGCGTGGCGTCGACCTCGAGCGAGAGGGTGTTCGACTCGATCGAGACGAGGGTGCCGGGAGCGGCGTCGCCCTCGACGTGCACGGGAATGTCCACCTCGACCTTCTCGCCCTTGTTGATGACGACGAGGTCGATGTGCTCGATGATCTGGCGCACCGGGTCGCGCTGGATGTCCTTCACCAGGGTGGTCTGCGCGGCGCCCTCGATGTCGAGCTCGAGGATCGCGTTCGCCTTGCGGGTGAGCAGGAGCACCTGGTGGCCCGGGAGGGTGAGGTGCTGGGGCTCGGTGCCGTGGCCGTAGAGGACCGCGGGGATCTTGTCCTGCGCGCGGATCTTGCGGGCGGCGCCCTTGCCGAACGAGGTGCGGACCTCGACGACGACCTTGTTGGTCAGTTCAGCCATGATGTTCTCCTTGGGCGGCGCGCACGCCACCGGATCGGGTCGTGGCCTGCGGCCACGGACGGTTTGTCGACTCGAACGCATGTCAGCGTGAGGAGAAGTCCGTGGCGCCCCGTGGGGGCCTCGCCTGCTTCCACCGCGTCGATCACGGATGCACGTGCATCCCTCGCCGAAGTTCAGCTGCCGATCCTACCCGGCATCGCGGCCGCCCGCCAGCAGGCGGTCACGCCGCCGGACTCGTAGCCGGACGTCCAGGCGGACCGCCTACCGTGCGGGTATGACGAGCGACGACTTCGGCTCCTACGTCGAGAAGAACGGCTTCCACCGCGACACGAACTACATCCCGACGCGGATCACCGCCGACGGCCGCGACGGGTACCCGGTGGAGGCCGGGCGCTACCGCCTCGTCGTCTCCCGCGCCTGCCCGTGGGCGAACCGCGCCGTGATCGTGCGTCGCCTGCTCGGGCTCGAGGACGCCCTCTCGATGGGCATCTGCGGGCCCACCCACGACAAGCGCAGCTGGACCTTCGACCTCGACCCGGGCGGGGTCGACCCGGTGCTGGGCATCCCCCGCCTCCAGGACGCGTTCTTCGCCCGCTTCCCCGACTACCCGCGCGGGATCACCGTCCCGGCCCTCGTGGACATCCCGAGCGGCCAGGTCGTCACCAACGACTACCCGGTGATGACGCTCGACTTCTCCACCGAGTGGACCGCGTTCCACCGCGACGGCGCCCCCGACCTCTACCCCGAGGAGCACCGCGAGGAGATCGACGAGATCGCCGAGCTGGTCTTCCACGACGTGAACAACGGCGTCTACAAGTGCGGCTTCGCCGGCTCGCAGCGCTCCTACGACCGGGCCTACGACCGCCTCTGGGCGCGGCTGGACTGGCTGGAGGAGCGGCTGAGCACCCGCCGCTACCTGGTCGGCGACACCATCACCGAGGCGGACGTGCGGCTCTTCACGACGCTCGCCCGCTTCGACGCCGTCTACTACAGCCACTTCAAGGCCAACCGGAACCTGCTGTCGGCGATGCCCGCGCTCTGGGGCTACGCGCGCGACCTGTTCGCCACTCCGGGGTTCGGCGACACGATCGACTTCACCCACATCAAGTCGCACTACTACGAGGTGCAGCGGGACATCAATCCGACCGGCGTCGTCCCCAAGGGCCCGGACCTCTCCGGCTGGCTCGTCCCCTCGCGCCGCGAGGAGCTCGGCGGCCGCCCGTTCGGCGACGGCACTCCCCCGCCGCCGCCGATCCCGTCGGAGCGCGTCCCCCTCGGCCACGGCGCCTGACCGGCTCCGGTCGCGGTCGTCGCGGCGCGCGCAAGACCGTGCGCGCGCCGCACGACCGATGTGCAGCCGGGAGACGGCTCGGACCCGAGCTCCCCGGAGCGACCCGGGGCTAGCCTGGGCTCGCCCCTGAACGCGAACGTCGAGGAGAACCGTGTCTGACAAGCCCACCGCCACAGCCAACATCGGAGTCGTCGGTCTGGCGGTGATGGGCTCGAACCTCGCCCGCAACCTCGCCAGCCGCGAGGGCAACACGGTCGCGGTGTTCAACCGCTCCTACGGCCGCACCGAGACCCTCATCACGGAGCACCCGGAGGCGGGCTTCGTCGCGTCCGAGACCATCGAGGACTTCGCCGCCTCGCTCGCCACCCCGCGCACCGCGATCATCATGGTCCAGGCCGGCCGCGGCACCGACGCCGTGATCGAGCAGCTGACGAAGGTCTTCGAGCCCGGCGACATCATCGTCGACGGCGGCAACGCGCTCTTCACCGACACCATCCGCCGCGAGAAGGCCGTCCGCGAGACCGGCATCCACTTCGTCGGCACCGGCATCTCCGGCGGCGAGGAGGGCGCGCTCAAGGGCCCGTCGATCATGCCCGGCGGCTCGGTCGAGTCCTACAGGACCCTCGGCCCGATCCTCTCGTCGATCGCCGCGGTCGCCGAGGGCGAGCCCTGCGTCACCCACATCGGCACCGACGGCGCCGGCCACTTCGTCAAGATGATCCACAACGGCATCGAGTACGCCGACATGCAGCTCATCGCCGAGGCGTACGACCTGCTCCGCACCGTCGGCGGACACGAGCCCGCCGCCATCGCCGAGGTCTTCGACGCCTGGAACAAGGGCGACCTCGAGTCGTACCTCATCGAGATCACCGCCGAGGTGCTCCGCCAGGTCGACGCCGACACCGGCAACCCCTTCATCGACGTCGTCCTCGACCAGGCGGGCTCGAAGGGCACCGGCGTCTGGACCGTGCAGAACGCGCTCGACCTCGGCGTCCCCGTCGGCGGCATCGCCGAGGCCGTCTTCGCCCGCGCCGTGTCCTCCCACCCCGAGCAGCGCGAGGCCGTGCAGGCCCGCGTCACCTCGCGCCCGACCCCGGTCGAGAAGTACGAGGGCTTCGAGGACGACGTGCGCGCCGCGCTCTACGCCTCCAAGGTCGTCGCCTACTCGCAGGGCTTCGACGCGATCATCGCCGGGGCCGAGAAGTACGGCTGGGAGATCGACAAGGGCGCGGTCGCCAAGATCTGGCGCGCGGGCTGCATCATCCGCGCCCAGTTCCTCAACCGCATCGTCGACGCTTACGACGAGAACGCCGGCATCACGACCCTCCTCGAGGACCCGTACTTCGCCGAGGCCGTCGCCAACGGCGAGGCCGCCTGGCGCCGCATCGTCTCGACCGCCGCGCTCTCGGGCGTGCCGATCCCCGGTTTCGGCGCCGCGCTGTCGTACTACGACTCGCTCGCCTCCAAGCGCCTCCCGGCCGCTCTCGTTCAGGGCCAGCGCGACTTCTTCGGAGCGCACACCTACAAGCGCGTCGACAAGGAGGGCACCTTCCACACGCTGTGGTCGGGTGACCGCACCGAGGTCGAGCAGGACCCCTCCACGCACTGACCCGCGTCGCACGGGAAGGCGTCCCCGCCCGCAGGATCCACGGATCCTCGGGCGGGGGCGCCTTCCTCGTTGCGGAGAGAGCTCCCCTGTCGTCAGCGGAGCCGGGCGGTGGCGTCCGGCTCCCCGAGCGGGCGCTCGACGCCCGGGCCGGCTGACCCCTCAGGTCCGGAACGCCCGCGCGATCAGAAGCGCCGCCAGGAGCACCGCTGCGGCGGCCGCCGTGGCCGCCGGGAGGGCGAGCAGGAGCAGCAGCGAGACCGCGGCCGACGCGAGGGCGGGCCCGCTCGCCCCGGCCGCTCCGTGGTCGAGGCGCCGCACGATGGTCGCCACCAGCAGAGCGGCCACGGCGAAGGCGAGCAGCGCGTCGGCGTCGAGGATCACGACCGCGAGCACGGCGACCAGGCAGAGGACGAGCTGGGCCGCCGCCGGCACGCCGGTCCTGCGGTTCCTGGTGGCGAGCACTGCCGGGATCTCCCCCGCGCCGGCGAGACGGACGAGGGCGCGCGCATCCCTCCTCCCGAGGTCGAGGAGCGCGAGCAGGACCGCGATCACCGCGGCGGCCCCGACGAGCCCGGACGCGGGCGTGCCCCGGGTGACAGCGCTCAGGGGGGTCTCCGAGGACGCGAGGACCTCGGGACCGGCCGCCAGGAGCAGACCGGTGCCGAGCGCGGCGGCGGCCGCCGTGGCGATCCCGATGCGCAGCAGGGCGGGGCGGAGAGCCGTCACCGCGCCGGAGCGGGAGGTCGGCAGGAGGATCAGGAGCAGCGCCGCGGCGGTGCCGGCTCCCAGCGGCCCTCCGTCGCGCAGCGGGTCGAGCGGCGCGGGGTCCGGACGGGACGCCAGCACGAGCACGGCGGCGGCGGCCAGCAGGACGACGACCGCACCGACGAGGAGCAGGACCGGGCGGGCGGGGAGGCGCCCGCCGCGCAGACCGAAGAGCGCGACGGCCACGAGCAGCAGGACGGCCAGGGGCCGGGCCGCTCCCCCGAGGACCGACTGGGCCGCGGTCAGGGCCAGCGCGGCCGAGGCGAAGGCGCGCCCGACGATCCCGAGCCACTCGGAGGAGGGGCCGTCGTGGACGGTGCGCCCGGCGTCGGCGACGGCGCCCAGGGCCGCGGCGGCCGCCACGACGGCGAGCCCGAGGAGCAGCCACCAGCCCGCCACCGCGGCGGCCGGCGACCAGACCAGGAAGACCGCCGCCAGGGCGAGGGTCGCATCCGAACGCTGGGGCACGGCCTCACCCTAGGCGGTGGAGCCGGGGCGGGACCCGGGTGCGCCGTGCAGGGCGCACCCGGGGCGCGGGGTCCTACGCGTCGCCGTCGAACATCGACGTCACGGAGCCGTCGTCGAAGACCTCGTGGATGGCGCGGGCCAGCAGCGGAGCGATGGGCAGGATCGTCAGGCGGTCCCACGTCTTCTCCGCCGGCAGCGGCAGGGTGTCGGTGACGACGACCGAGTCGATGAACTCGGAGCTCAGGAGCTCGACCGCCGGATCCGAGAAGACGGCGTGGGTGGCCGCGACGACCACGCCGATCGCGCCCGCCTTCTTCAGCGCCTCGGCCGCCTTCGCGATGGTGCGCCCGGTGTCGATGAGGTCGTCGACGAGGAGGCAGACGCGGCCCTTCACCTCGCCGACGATCTCGTGGACGGAGACCTGGTTGGCGACCTTCGGGTCGCGGCGCTTGTGGATGATCGCCAGCGGGACGCCGAGCTTGTCGCTCCAGATGTCGGCGACGCGGACGCGGCCCATGTCGGGCGAGACGATGGTGAGGGTCGAGGGGTCGAGCTTCTCGCGGAAGTGCTCGAGCAGCACCGGCATCGCGAAGAGGTGGTCGACGGGGCCGTCGAAGAAGCCCTGGATCTGCGCCGCGTGCAGGTCGACCGACATGATCCGGTCGGCTCCCGCCGCCTTGAAGAGGTCCGCGACGAGGCGGGCCGAGATCGGCTCGCGGCCGCGGCCCTTCTTGTCCTGGCGCGCGTAGGGGTAGAAGGGGGCGACCACGGTGATCCGCTTGGCGGAGGCGCGCTTGAGCGCGTCGACCATGATCAGCTGCTCCATCAGCCACTCGTTGATCGGGGACGTGTGCGACTGGAGGACGAACACGTCGCCTCCGCGGACCGACTCGCCGTAGCGGACGTAGAGCTCGCCGTTGGCGAAGGTGCGCCCCTCGGTCGTGACGAGCTCGGTCCCGAGCTCGGCGGCGACCGCCTCCGCCAGTGCCGGATGCGCCCTCCCCGAGACGAGGACCAGGCTCTTCTTGTTGCTGGCGGTGATGCCGGTCACTGTGCTCCGCTTCCTCCGGTGGGCGCCTGGTCGGATCCGGTGGGATCCGACGCCAGGGCCGCCTCGGCGGCGTCGGCCGCTGCGGTGCCCGGACGGTGGGTCTGCACCCACCCGGCCATGTTGCGCTGCGGAGCGACGGTGATCCCGAGGGCTCCGGCGGGGATGTCCTTGCGGATGACCGTGCCGGCGCCCGTGTACGCTCCGTCACCGATTCTAACGGGGGCGACGAAGACGTTGTGCGACCCCGCACGCACGTGCGAGCCCACCACGGAGGACGCCTTGCTCACCCCGTCGTAGTTGGCGAAGATCGAGCCGGCGCCGATGTTCGACTCCTCGCCGATGACCGCGTCGCCGACGTAGGAGAGGTGCGGGACCTTCGATCCCTCGCCGATGACGGCGTTCTTGGTCTCGACGTAGGTGCCGATCTTGCCGCGGGCGCCGAGCACGGTGCCGGGGCGGAGGAACGAGAACGGGCCGACCTGGGCCTTCGCGCCGATGACGGCGAGCGTCGCGTCGGAGCGCTTCACGACCGCGTCCTCGCCGACCTCGCAGGAGTCGAGCGTGGTGTCCGGGCCGATGACCGCACCGGTGGCGATGACGGTCGGGCCCTTGATCTGCGTGCCCGGGAGGATCTCGACGTCCGGGGCGAGGACCGCGTCCACGTCGATCCAGGTCGTCGCCGGGTCCTGGATCGTGACGCCCTCGAGCTGCCAGCGGCGCACGATGCGCGCGTTGAGCTCGAGCGCCGCGTCGGCGAGCTGGGCGCGGTCGTTGATCCCGGCCACGAGCCAGCGGTCCTGCACGGGGACGGCCTCGATCGCGCGGCCGGCGGCCTTGAGCGCGGCGGCGGCGTCGGTGAGGTACTTCTCCCGCTGGGCGTTCTCGGTGCCGATCGCGCCGATGACCGAGCGGAGCGCGGCGGCGTCGAAGGCGTAGACGCCGGCGTTGATCTCGGTGAGGTCGAGCTCGTCGGGGCTCGCGTCCTTCTGCTCGACGATGGAGGCGAAGGCGCCGTCGCCGCCGCGGACGATCCGGCCGAAGCCGGTCGGGTCCTCGAGCACGCAGGAGAGCATGGTGAGCGCGTTCGCCGCGGCGAGGTGCTCGTCGAGCAGGCGGCGGAGGGTCGGCGCGTCCAGCAGCGGGACGTCGGCGCTCAGCACGACGACCGTGCCGGCGAAGGACTCCGGGAGCGCCGCGAGGCCCTGCTCGACCGCGCGGCCGGTGCCGGGCGTCTCGTCCTGGTCCACCACCAGCGCGGAGGGGGTGTGCTCGAGGACGGCCTCGGCGACCCGGTCGCGCTCGTGGCGCACCACGGTGACGACGTGCGCCGCGTCGAGCGAGGCGGCCGTGTCGAGCACGTGCCCGAGCAGCGGCCTCCCGGCGAGGCGGTGCAGGACCTTCGGGGTGCGGGACTTCATGCGGGTGCCCTGGCCTGCCGCCAGGATCACGACGGCGAGCGTGCTGTCTGCCATGTTCTTCGCGTTCTCCTCCGTGAGCGCACCGTCCTGGTGCCGCTCCGCCACCAGGATTCGAACCTGGACCGGACAGCTCCAAAGGCTGCCGTGCTGCCGTTACACCATGGCGGACCGCGCGATCGCGCGCCGTCCATCCTGCCACCCCCGCGCCCCCGGCCCCGCCTCGGGCGCGGGCGGCCGTCGCTCGGGCGGACGACGGCGGCCCGGGAGGTCCCCGCCTCCCGGCCCGTCCGCCTCCCGGCGTCCCCCGAGCCGCCCAGCCGCCACAATGGACGGGTGAGTGCGAATGACGAGGTCGACGGGATCGTCGACGCCTGGGTCCGGGAGCGGCCCGATCTCGACTTCACGCCGCTCCAGGTCTTCTCGCGGATGCGCCGGCTGGCCAAGCAGCTCGAGCGCGCGCGCGGCAGCGCCTTCGGCCGGTCGGAGCTCGAGACGTGGGAGTTCGACGTGCTCTCGGCCCTGCGGCGCGCGGGCGCGCCCTACCGGATGAGCCCCAAGCAGCTCCTCCAGGCGACCATGGTCACCAGCGGCACCATGACCAACCGCATCGACCGGCTGGTCGAGCGCGACCTGGTCGAGCGCCTCGACGACCCGAACGACGGGCGCGGCGTGCTGGTGCAGATGACGCCGTCGGGGCTCGCCCGGGTCGACGCGGCGATCACCCGCCTGGTCGACGCGGAGCAGGAGCTGCTCGGCGCGCTCACCCACGCCCAGCAGGAGCGGCTGGCGCAGCTCCTCCGGAAGCTCTCCCTCGACTTCGGCTGAGCCGGTCGGTACGGGCCCGCGACGGCGGCCCGCCCACGCGGTACGGGACAGCTGCCGGTGCCGCGGAGAAAAGCGGCGTCAGCCCTCGAGCTGCTCCGAGAGCTCCAGCCAGCGCAGCTCGAGCTCGGCCGTCTCGTCCTCGTAGGCTCGGAGCGAGGCGTTGAGCGCCAGGATGCCGTCGTAGTCGTCCTGGTCGTGCGTCGCCATCTTCTCGTGCACGGTCTTCGTCAGCTGCGTGAGCTTGTGCAGGCGCCGGTCGATCGCCGACACCTCCTTCTCGGCGGTGCGGCGCTCGGCCCCCGCGAGTCCTCTCGACGCCGGCGCGGCGGAGGAGGAGCCCGACGAGGCCCCCGCGGGCGCGCCCTTCTCGAGCGCGCGGCGCAGGTCGAGGTACTGCTCGACTCCGCCGGGCAGGTGGCGGAACGCGCCGTCCATCACGGCGTACTGCTGGTCGGTGACGCGCTCGAGCAGGTACCGGTCGTGCGAGACGACGAGGAGGGTGCCCGGCCAGGAGTCGAGCAGGTCCTCGATCGCGGCGAGCATGTCGGTGTCGAGGTCGTTGGTCGGCTCGTCGAGGATCAGCACGTTGGGCTCGCTGAGCAGGATGAGCAGGAGCTGGAGTCTCCGGCGCTGACCGCCCGAGAGGTCCTTCACCGGCGTCGAGAGCTGCGCGCTCGAGAAGCCGAGCCGCTCGAGCAGCTGGCCCGGGGTCATCTCCTTGCCGCCGATGGAGTAGCTGGTGCGCTGCTCCGCGATGATCTCGCGGACGGGCCGGTGCTGGACCCCGGTCAGCTCGCGCAGCTGCTGGTCGAGGATCGCGACGCGCACGGTGGTGCCGCGCTTCACCCGGCCGCTCGTCGGCTCCACGCTGCCCGCGACCAGGCCGAGGAGGGTCGACTTGCCGGCGCCGTTCACGCCGAGGATGCCGGTGCGCTCGCCGGGCGCGATCCGCCACTCGATGCGGTTGAGGACGGTCCGCTCGCCGTAGCGGACGGTGACGTCGAGCAGGTCGACGACGTCCTTGCCCAGGCGGGAGACGGCGAGCTGCGAGAGCGAGACCGAGTCGCGCACCGGGGGCTCGTCCTCGATCAGCTGGTTCGCGGCGTCGATCCGGAACTTGGGCTTCGCCGTGCGGGCGGGGGCGCCGCGGCGGAGCCAGGCGAGCTCCTTCTTCATCAGGTTCTGGCGCTTGGCCTCCATGGTCGACGCCATCCGGTCGCGCTCCACGCGCTGCAGGATGTACGCCGCGTACCCGCCCTCGAACGGCTCGACGAGACGGTCGTGCACCTCCCAGGTGGCGGTGCAGATCTCGTCGAGGAACCACCGGTCGTGGGTGACGACCGCGAGCCCGCCCGACGACGCCGCCCAGCGGCGCTTGAGGTGCTCGGCGAGCCAGGCGATGCCCTCGACGTCGAGGTGGTTGGTGGGCTCGTCGAGGAAGACGACGTCCCAGTCACCGACGAGCAGCTTCGCGAGGGCGACCCGGCGCCGCTGCCCGCCCGAGAGGGAGCCGACCACTCCGTCCCAGGGGACGTCGCGCAGCAGGCCCGCGATCACGTCTCGGGTGCGCGCGTCGCCCGCCCACTCGTGCTCCTGGAGCCCGCCGACGACGGCCTGGGCGACGGTGAGGTCCTCATCGACCGTGTCGGCCTGGTCGAGCATCCCGAGCGTGACGCCGCGGCGGTGCGTGACGCGGCCGCTGTCCGGCTCGATGCGCTGCGCGAGCAGGCGCAGGAGGGTCGACTTGCCGTCGCCGTTGCGTCCGACGATCCCGATGCGGTCGCCCTCCTCGATCCCCAGGGAGACGTCGTCGAAGATCACGCGTGTGGGGTACTCGAGTCGCAGCGCCTCGGCGCCCAGCAGATGTGCCATAGGGATCCAGCCTAGGCGGTGCCGCCTGAGCGGTCCGCCGCGGGTCGATCACAGTGCGGCCGGGTCGCGGCCCCCGGACCTCAGCCCGCGGGTGCCGGCTCCGAGACGGACACCGAGCGGCGGTGCAGTCCCGTGGCACCGTCAGGAGCGGGCGGGCGCTCGACCGTGGTCTGCACCGTGCCGCCCGCGTCGGTGGCGCGCACGGTCACGACGTGGTCGCCGGCCGTCGCGTCCCACTCGAGGACCCACTGGATCCACGTGTCCGCGGTGACCTGCTCGGCGAGGCGCGCCTCCTGCCAGGCGCCGCCGTCGATCTGCACCTCCACCTTCGCGATGCCGGTGTGCGGCGCCCAGGCGACTCCCGCCACGGCGACCGTCCCCGCCTCGACGGGCTGGCCCTGGCGCGGCACATCGATCCGCGACTCGATCTTGATCGGACCGCGCTCGGTCCAGCCGCGCGTCGACCAGTACGCCAGGTCCTCCGCGAAGGTCGTGACCTTCAGCTCGACGACCCACTTCGTCGCCGAGACGTAGCCGTACAGGCCGGGGACGACCATCCGGACGGGGAAGCCGTGCTCGACCGGGAGCGGCTCGCCGTTCATCCCGACGGCGAGCAGGCTCGCGCGGTCCTCGTCCTGCAGCACGTCGAGCGGGCTGGAGGCGGTGAAGCCGTCGATGCTCCGCGAGAGCACCATGTCGGCGCCGGCGGTCGGGCGGGCCCGGGCCAGCAGCTCGCGGATCGGGTAGCCCAGCCAGAGCGCGGTGCCGATAAGGTCGCCGCCGACCTCGTTGGACACGCAGGACAGGGTGACCAGGTGCTCCTCGAGCGGCAGCGCGAGCAGCTCGTCCCAGGTGATCTCGATCTCCTCCTCCACCATGCCGGTGATCTTCAGCGACCAGTCGGCGGGCTCGACCGACGGCACCGAGAGCGCGGTGTCGATCCGGTAGAACGAGGCGTTGGGAGTGACGTAGGAGCTGATGCCGTCGATGTCGTCGAGCACGGCGCCGGCCGGGACGGGCGCGGCGGCCGAGGCGGGAGCCGGCAGGGACACGGCCTCGCGCACGGCGGTGACGGCGGCGGAGGCGGACGTGAGGAAGCGGGCGCCGATGCCGGCGGCGACCGCGGCTACTCCGGCGATCCCGACCAGGCGGAGGAACGACCGGCGGTCCGGGGAGTCGCTCTCGCGCTCCTCCTGCCAGTCGCGGAGGCGGACGGAGGCCGAGCGGAGCACCGCGGCACCGGCCACCATGCCCACGACGCTCGGCGCCGCGTCGATCCCGGACGCGCCCTCGCGGCTGACGGCGGCGAGCGCACCGGCGCCCGCGACGACGGCCAGCAGCAGCACGCCGAACGGCGGGCGGCGGTACTCGAGGACTCCCGCGCCGACGGCCAGCAGCGCGATCGCGAGGCCGATCGAGACCAGCAGCACGAGCTTGTCGCCGGTGCCGAAGAGCGCGATGACCGTGTCCTTCACGCCCGGGGGCACGATGTCGATGACGAACCCGCCGACCGCGACCAGCGGACTGCCGCCCGATCCGGTGAAGACCGCGACGACCTCGGCGGCCGCGAGGGCGACGACGGCGGCCACGATCCCGGAGAGGATCGCGAAGAGGGTGGCTCGACGGGACATGAGCGGCACTCTAAGCCACGAGGTCGGAACTTCTCTGCGGACCGTCTGTGGAGGGCGCCGGGCGCGAGGCTCGCGGGCCCCGCTCCGGAGGCACCGCCTCCGCGACTAGGTCGAGAGCAGGCGAGCCCCGTGGACCGGGCCGGACACCCGCACGGCGCTCAGCCGCGCGGAGCTCAGCTCGCGCTGCAGGTCGGCCGCCGCATCGGCGTCCGGAGCGAGGAACGCGACGGTCGGGCCGGACCCCGAGACGAGGCCGCCGAGCGCTCCGCGGCCCTCGCCGAGCTCGAGGATGCGGGCGAGCCCGGGCTGCAGGTGCAGCGCCGGCGCCTGCAGGTCGTTGTGCATCGCGTCGGCGAGCATGGCGGCGTCGCCGGCGCGGAGGGCCTGCAGCACGTTGGGATCGATGGCGGGGGTCGCCGAGATCGGGCGGAAGTCGTGCAGGTGGCGCTCGCGGTGCCGGTCGAGCTCGCTGTAGACCTCGGGGGTCGACAGGCCCTCCTCCGAGAGGACCAGCACCCACTCGAAGCGGCCCTTGGCGAGCGCCGGGCTCAGCTCGTCGCCTCGGCCGACCCCGATCGCAGTGCCGCCGGTGAAGGAGAAGGGGACGTCGGCGCCGAGGCTCGCGGCGATGCCCAGCAGCTGCTCCCTCGTGCACGCCGTGCCCCAGAGCGCGTCGCAGGCGAGCAGGGTCGCGGCCGCGTCGGCCGAGCCGCCGCCCATGCCGCCGGCGATGGGAACGTTCTTCTCGATCTCGAGGTGCACGCCGCCGCGGTAGCCGGTCGCCCGGGCGAGCGCCCGAGCCGCCTTGATCGCGAGGTTGGAGCCGTCGACGGCCAGGCGGGAGGTGTCGATCGAGCCCGAGAAGGAGACCGAGAAGTCGGCCGCCTCCTCCGCGAACACGTCCTCGTAGAGGGAGAGCGACTGGAACGCGGTGGCCAGCTCGTGGTACCCGTCGTCGCGAACGGCGCCGACCTTCAGGAACACGTTGATCTTGCCGGGCGCCCGCGCGTGGACCCGGTTCGACGTCGCGCGGTGGGCCATGCATCCACGCTACAGGGTGGCGGAGGCGCCCTCGTCCGCACCCGGGGCGGGCTCCCCGTCGCCGCCCGCGTCGTCCCCGTCGGTCTCCGCCAGCGACCCGTCGGGCACCGCCGCGCCGCGCACGGGGACCCGCGCCGGATCGAGCTCGCGGCCCAGGCGGACGAAGGCGGCGACGTCCAGCTCCTCGCCGCGCGCGGTCTGCGGGACGCCGGCGCGCTCGAGCGCGACGATCGCCGCGGCGCTGTCGCCGAAGAGGGTCGCGAGCGACTGGCGGAGCATCTTCCTCCGCTGCGCGAACGCCGCGTCGACGACCGCGAAGACGGCGCGGCGCAGGGTCTCGTCGCCCGGCTCCTCGCCGCGGTCGAACGCGACGAGCACGCTGTCGACGTTCGGCACCGGCCAGAAGATCTGACGCGAGACCGCGCCGCCCGTCGTCCAGGAGCCGAACCACGCCGCCTTGACGCTCGGGCCGCCGTAGACCTTGGAGCCGGGACCGGCGGCGAGCCGGTGCCCGACCTCGGACTGCACCATCACCACTCCGGACCGGATGCTGGCGAAGTGCTCGAGGAAGTGCAGGAGCACCGGCACCGAGATGTTGTACGGGAGGTTGGCGACGAGCCGGACCGGATCCCCCGGCAGGTCGAGCACCTTCATCGCGTCGGCGTGCACGACCGCGAGATCGGCGCCCGGCGCCATCAGCTCGACGGTGCGCGGCAGCTGCTCGGCGAGGCGCCCGTCGATCTCGACGGCCACGACCTGCGCGCCCGCCTCGAGCAGGCCGAGGGTCAGCGATCCGAGGCCGGGGCCGATCTCGACGACGGTCTCCCCCGGGCGCACCCGAGCGAGCTTGACGATGCGGCGGACCGTGTTGGCGTCGTGCACGAAGTTCTGGCCGAGCTTCTTGGTCGGCGTGACGTCGAGGAGGCCCGCGAGGTCGCGGATCTCGGCCGGGCCCAGCAGGCGCGGGATCGCGGCGCCCGTCGGCTCGGCGGCGTGGCGGCCGCTCATGCGAGGGGTCCGACCGGCTCCGTCGGCTCGGAGCCGACCTCGCCGCCCCACTCGCCGTACACGGCCTCCGTGTTCGACGCGATCGTCGCGGCGAGGTGGCCGACGTCGGTCTCCAGGGTCGCGGCCATCGAGCGCAGGGTGTGCGGGAGGAGGTAGGGCGCGTTCGGGCGGCCGCGGAAGGGCGACGGAGTGAGGTACGGCGCGTCGGTCTCGACCAGGATGAGGTGCCGCGGAGTCGCGACGAGCGCCTCCCGCAGCGGCTCGGCGTTCTTGAACGTCACGGTGCCGGCGAAGGAGAGGTACCAGCCCTCGTCCGTGCACATCCGCGCCATCTCCGCGTCCCCGGAGAAGCAGTGGAAGACGGTGCGCTCGGGGGCGCCGACGCGGCGCAGGGTCTCGATGACCTCGCGGTGCGCGTCGCGGTCGTGGATCTGCAGCGCGAGGTCGTGCTCCTTCGCGATGCGGATGTGCTCCTCGAAGGAGCGGAACTGCGCGGCGCGGCCGCTCTCGCCGGTGCGGAAGAAGTCGAGCCCGGTCTCGCCGATGGCGCGCACCCGCGGCTGCTCCGCCAGCTCGGCGATCACGGCGAGGGCGGCGTCGAGCTCGCCGCGCTGCTCCAGCTCGGGCGCCTCGTTGGGGTGGATCGCGACGGCGGCCAGCATGCGCGGCTCGCTCGCCGCCTGCTCGGCCGACCAGCGGCTCGTCTCGACGTCCGTGCCGACCTGGACGACGCCGCGGACGCCGACGGTGGAGGCCCGGTCGAGCTGCTCGCGGTGGTCGAGCGGCTCGAGGCCGTCGGCGATCTCGAGATGCGTGTGGTTGTCGTAGACGGGGACGACGAGCGCCTCGGGCAGCGGCGGGTACGTCAGGTCGCGGCCGGACGAGGCCTCGCGGGAGCGGACGTGCTGGCTGTCGGTCATGCGCTCCAGGCTACCGGGAGGGCTCGCGCGGGCCGGAGTCCCGGGTGGACGAGGGCCGAGAGGCGGCCGCTGAGGCGCCCTGAGCGGATCGGGTCAGCACCCGATCGGATCGGGACAGCCCGCCTCCCGCGCCGCCGGGAGGCTGGAGCCATGACAGACACCGAGCTCCTCGCCCCTTCCGCACCCGGCTCCCTCGCCGGGCGCCACGCCCTCGTCACCGGATCCTCGAGCGGGATCGGCGCAGCCATCGCCCGCCGGCTCGCCGGGGCCGGCGCTCACGTCCTCGTGCACGGACGCGACCCCGAGCGGGTCGGGTCCGTCGTCGGCGGCATCCGCGCCGACGGGGGCACCGCCTCCGCGCTCGTCGCCGACCTCGCGGGCACGCCGGAGGAGACCCGCGCCGTTGCCGAGCGGGCGCTGACCCTCCTCGACGGGCGGATCGACGTCCTCGTCAACAACGCCGGAGTGTTCCCGGTGGGGCCGACCGCCGACCTCAGCGACGCCGATGTCGAGTCCCTCCTCACCACGAACATCCGCGTGCCGCACCAGCTCGTCGCGGCGATCGCCCCGGCCATGGCCGAGCGCGGGAGCGGAGTGGTCGTCAACATCACCTCGTGGATGGGACGGGTGGGAACGCCGGGAACCGCGCTCTACCCCGCGACCAAGGCGGCGCTGGAGCACCTCACGCGGGCGTGGGCGGCCGAGTACGGCCCGAGCGGCGTGCGCGTCGTCGCCGTCGCGCCCGGCGCGACCCTCACGCCCGGCAACGAGCACGCCGCGGCGATCCTGGAGCAGATGACCGCGTCCACCCCCGCCGGCCGGCCCGGACGTCCGGACGAGATCGCCCTGGCCGTGCGCTGGCTCGTCTCGGACGAGGCCTCGTACGTCCACGGCACGACGCTCGACGTCGACGGAGGCATCGTCGGCGCCCGCGTCTGACGCCGCGGCACGCGCCGCTCGGAGTCCCCGCGACAGCGCCCGCCGCTCAGTGGATCTGGACGAGCGGCCCGGGGTGGAGCGCAGCGTCGGCCGCGGGGGTCGTCTCGTAGGCGCGTCGGTAGTCGCGCCCGAAGTGCGACGCGCTCGCGTAGCCGACCGCGGCCGCGGCCTGCGCGGCGGTGTCGCCCCGGACCAGGAGCAGCCTCCTGGCCTCCCCGAGGCGGAGCCGCCGCAGGTAGCCCAGCGGCGACATCCCGGTCAGCTCGCGGAAGCGGCGGGTGAGTGTGGGCACGCTGGTGCCCGCCTCCGCGGCGAGCGCGCCGAGGGTCCATCCGCGCGAGAGCGACGCGCTCATCGCCTCGACCGCACGGGAGACGGCCTCCGAGCGGACGGTGCTGGACGCGGCGAGCAGCCGGGGCGCCTGGTCCGTCTGCAGCAGCCGCAGCACGAGCTCGCGCGTGATCGCGGGGGCCAGCACCGGGATGTCGGCGGGGGCGTCGAGCAGACGGAAGAGTCGGCGCAGCGAGTCGGCCATCTCCTCCGTGACCGTGCCGATCCGCGGGGCGGGAGCCCGCGGGGCCGTCCGGGGGGCGAGCGCCGCGATCTCGGCCACCACGAGCGGGTCGAGACGCCAGTTGGCCGACAGGAAGTCGCCGCGGTCGCCGGTCTCCACGACGGCCGCCACCACCGGCAGGTCGACGGGGGGTGATCAGGAAGCGGCCGGCGCCCCACCGCTCGTCGGAGTCGCCGACCACCGAGCGCTTCCGGCCGGCCAGCACCAGGCTGAGGGTCGGCGGGAACCGCGTGTAGACGAGCTCGGTCGGAGCGGTCACCCGGTGCAGGCGCAGGGCGAGCGCGGCGGCGCGCTCGGGGTGCCCGACGTGGCGCCGGGTGAGCTCCGCCGCCTGCTCGAGAGCGTCGAGGACCTCGCGCGTCATGTGCGCCCCCACGGAGCGGCGGGCCGTTCGCACCCGGCCCCTCGCGTTCGGATCGCGGTCATCGTGCACTCCCCTGCGGATCCTCCGCCGGCGACTCCGGGCCGCTCGGCTGGTCGGTCCACAGGTCGAGGCGCGGCCGTCAGGACGCGGGAGCCTCGATGCGCGGGAAGAGCGCGGCGAGCGTGCCGACGGTGGTGCCGACGGGGAGGACTCCCCACCGGCCCGCCTCGCGGATCGGCTGCGCGGTGAGGGCGCCCAGCGACTCCGTCACGCCGAGCGCCTCCCAGAGGGACGCCGTCGCGCGCGGCACGACCGGCGAGAGCAGCACGGCCAGGGCGCGGAGCCCCTCCGTCGCGGTGTAGAGCACCGTGCCGAGGCGCTCGCGCTCCTCGCGCTTGGCCAGCGCCCACGGCTCCTGCTCGGTGATGTAGCCGTTGAGCTCCTCGACGATGCTCCACACGGCGGTGATCGCGTCGTGGATCGCGAGTGCGTCGATCGACCGGTCGGCCGACGCGGCGGCCTCGGCGACGATGCGCTGCACGCGCTCCTCCGCCTCGGTCGGCTCGCCCGGCGCGGGCACGACGCCGTCGTAGTAGCGGTGCAGCATCGCGACGACCCGCGAGGCGAGGTTGCCGAAGCCGTTCGCGAGCTCGGACTGGTAGCGCGCCGACAGGTCCTCCCACGAGAACGAGCCGTCCTGGCCGAAGGTGATGGCCCGGAGGAAGTAGTAGCGGAAGGCGTCGGAGCCGAAGGTGTCGGTGATCTGCTCGGGCGCGATGCCGGTGAGCTTCGACTTCGACATCTTCTCGCCGCCGACCAGCAGCCAGCCGTGGCCGAACACCTGCCGGGGCACCTCGAGGCCCGCGGCCATGAGCATGGCGGGCCAGATCACGGCGTGGAAGCGCAGGATGTCCTTGCCGACGATGTGGGTCGCGGGCCAGCGGCGCTCGAACTCCGCCTCGTCCTGGCCGTAGCCGACCGCGGTGATGTAGTTGAGCAGCGCGTCGAACCAGACGTAGACCACGTGCGAGTCGTCCCACGGGACCTTCACGCCCCAGTCGAAGCTGGAGCGGGAGATCGACAGGTCGGCCAGGCCCTGGCGGACGAAGCTGACGACCTCGTTGCGCGCCGACTCGGGCTGGACGAAGTCGGGACGCTCCTCGTAGAGCGCGAGCAGCCGCTCGGTGTACTCGCTCATCTTGAAGAAGTAGTTCTTCTCCTTCAGCAGCTCGACCGGCTTCGAGTGGATCTTGCAGACGTACTGGCCGTCGTAGTCGCCGGTGCCCTCCTCGAGGTCGGACAGCTGCTTGTACTCCTCGCAGCCCACGCAGTAGTAGCCCTCGTACTCGCCGGTGTAGATGGCGTCCTCGTCGTACAGCTTCTGCAGGAACTTCTGGACGTTGACCTCGTGCCGCGCGTCCGTGGTGCGGATGAAGTCGTCGTTGGCGATGTCGATGGTCTCGAGCAGCGGCTGCCAGGCGGTCCTCACGAGGCGGTCGGCCCACTCCTGGGGGGTCGTGCCGTTGGCGGTGGCGGTGCGGAGGATCTTCTGGCCGTGCTCGTCGGTGCCGGTCAGCAGCCAGGTGTCGTCGCCCGCCTGGCGGTGCCAGCGGGTGAGCACGTCGGCGGCGACCTCGGTGTACGCGTGCCCGATGTGCGGGACGTCGTTCACGTAGAAGATCGGGGTCGTGAGGTAGAAGGAGGCGCCGTCGGACATGGCGACCATCCTATTCACCGCGCGGCACCGCTCCCGGCGTGTGACGGAGGCCGTGGACGACCGGCCGCGATCGCCGCCGGGGAGGGAGCCCTCAGCCGCGGCGGGAGGCGAGCGCCGCCTCGTAGAGCGCGCGGCGCGAGAGCCCGGTGATCTCGGCGACCTCGGCCGACGCCTCCTTGAGCCGCGATCCGGCCTCGACGCGGGCCAGCACGTCGGCCAGCGCGTCCTCGAGCGACGCCTCCCTCGCGGGGGCTCCCTCGACGACCAGGCAGATCTCGCCGCGCAGGCCGTCGGCCGCCCACTCGGCCAGCTCGGCCGCCGTGCCGCGCCGGACCTCCTCGAACATCTTGGTGAGCTCGCGGCAGACGACGACGCGCCGCTCCGGGCCCATCGCCTCGACCAGGTCGGCGAGCGCGTCGCCGATCCGGTGCGGGGACTCGAAGAAGACCATGGTGCGGCGCTCGTCGACGAGCGCCCGGAAGGTCGAGACCCGCTCGCCGTGCCGGCGGGGCAGGAACCCCTCGAAGCTGAAGCGATCCGTCGGGAGCCCGGACACGGCGAGCGCCATGAGCACCGCCGAGGGACCGGGCAGCGCGGTGACCGCGACTCCGGCCGCCACCGCCGCCTCGACCAGGTGGTAGCCCGGGTCCGAGACCGTGGGCATGCCCGCGTCGCTCAGCACGAGCAGGTCCTCCTCGCGGGCCAGCTCCACCAGCTCGGCGGCGCGCTCGCGCTCGTTGTGGTCGTGCAGCGCGTAGAGGGCGGGCCGGTTCTCGACGCCCAGGGCGCGCATCAGCTGGATGGTCACGCGCGTGTCCTCGGCGGCGACGTGGCGGGCGGAGCCCAGCGCCTCCACGAGCCGGCGGGAGGCGTCGCCGAGGTTTCCGATGGGAGTGCCGGCGAGGATGATCATGCCGCCAGTCTCCCAGGCCGGGTCCGGGGCCTCCCGCCGCGGATCGCCGCCGTCCCGGGAGGAGGCGCCCCGTTAGCATGGCCGGGTGACGGACCGACCGCAGCGCGACTTCGACGACCTGCTCCTGGACGCGGCGGGATCGGCGCGCTCGGTCCCGGTGGAGCCCGCCGAGGCGTCCGCACCGCGGGAGCGCACCCCGCTCCCGGACGTGCCGCGCGGCTCCTGGTTCGACGACCTGCACGCCCGGCTCGTCGCCTCCCCCGCGCGCCGCCGGCTGTACGAGCTCGGACTGCCCTTGCTGGTGGTCGCCCTGGCCGCGGTGCTGCGGCTGTGGAACCTCGGCCACCCGCGCTCGCTCGTGTTCGACGAGACCTTCTACGTGAAGGACGCCTGGACCCTCTGGAACCTCGGGTTCGAGGGCGCCTGGCCCGAGAACCCGGACCCCGGCTTCGCGGCCGGCGACGTGGACACCTTCACGGGGGCGCCGTCCTTCGTGGTGCATCCGCCGCTGGGCAAGTGGATCATCGGGCTCGGGATGGGCGTGTTCGGCGCGGACGACAGCGTCGGCTGGCGCGTCGCGACCGCCGTCGTGGGGATCCTCGCCGTCGCGCTGGTGATCGTGATCGGCCGCCTCCTGTTCCGCTCCACCCTCCTCTCCTCCTTCGCGGGGCTGATGCTCGCGCTCGACGGCCACGCGATCGTGATGTCGCGGGTGTCGCTCCTGGACGGGATCCTGATGTTCGTCGCGCTCTGCGGGGTCGCGGCGGTGCTGCTGGACCGGCGCTGGGCCGAGCTGCAGCTGGCGCGGAAGGTGGCGGCGGGAGCGCTGCCGAGCTGGGGGCCGGTCCTGTGGTGGCGGCCCTGGCTGCTCGCGGCCGGCGTGCTCTTCGGCCTGGCCGCGGGCGTGAAGTGGACGGGCGTCTACTTCCTCGCGGCGTACGGCGTGTACGCGGTGGTCGTCGACGCGCTGATGCGGCGCCGCGCGGGCGTGCCGTTCTGGGGCAGCGGCGCGATCCTCAAGCAGGGTCCGGTCACCTTCCTCCTGGTCGTGCCGATCGCCCTGATCGCCTACCTCGTCACCTGGACGGGCTGGCTGCGCACCTCCGGCGGATGGGCCCGGCAGTGGGCGTCGGAGGCCCCCGGCAACGCCTGGACCGGGGCTCTGGCGTGGGTGCCGGACTGGGCGCAGAGCCTCTGGCACTACCACGTGCAGATGTACGACTACTCGATCAACCTGCGGGCCTCGCACCCCTACGAGGCGAACCCGCTCACCTGGCTGCTCATGCTCCGGCCGACCAGCATGTACTTCGTCGACCAGGCGACGGGCGTCGACGGCTGCACCGCCGCACGCTGCGACGAGGCGATCACCTCGGTCGCCAATCCGCTCATCTGGTACGCCGGAGTCCTGGCGCTGGTGTACCTCCTCTACCGGCTCGCGCGGTACCGGGAGTGGCGCGCCGGCTTCGTGCTGATGGGGATCGTCGCGGGCTACCTGCCGTGGCTGCTGTACCTCGACCGCACGGTGTTCCAGTTCTACTGCGTCGTCTTCGAGCCCTACATGATGCTGGCGCTGGCGCTGACGGCCGGGATGGTGATCGGGAGTCCGGGTGACGAGCGGAGGCGGCGCACCCGCGGCGTCCTCGTGGTGCTCGTCTTCGCGGTGGCGGCGGCGGCGCTGACGGCCTACTTCCTGCCGCTCTGGATCGGCGCGCAGACCTCCTTCACCTTCTGGCAGGCCCACATGTGGCTGCCCTCGTGGGTCTGATCCGGCGGCTGGGCCCGGGAGTCGCGGCCTGCGCCGTCGCGGCGGTGATCGCGGCCCTGCTGCACGCGACGGTGCCGGCAGTGCCGATGCTGACCGCGGCGGTCGCGCTCGGGATCCTCGTGGCGCAGCTGCCCGCGGCGCGCCCCCTGCTGAGCGGGGCGCTGGCGCCGGGCCTGAAGTTCTCGTCCCGCTCGCTGATGCGCACCGGCATCGTCCTGCTCGGGCTGAAGCTCTCGCTGATCGACATCGCTGCGCTGGGCTGGGGCGCGATCCTGGTCGTCGTCGGGATCGTCCTGGCCACCTTCGGCCTGACCTGGGCGCTGGGCCGGGCGCTCCGGCTGCCCGGGCAGGAGCCGCTGCTGCTCGCGGCGGGCTTCTCGATCTGCGGGGCCTCGGCGATCGGCGCGATGGCCGGAGCGACCCGGGCGAAGGAGCAGGAGCAGGCGACGCCGGTCGCGCTGGTGACGCTCTGCGGCACGCTCGCGATCGCGGTGCTCCCCGCCCTGCAGCAGCCGCTCGGGCTCTCCGACGTGCAGTTCGGGCACTGGGTCGGCGCCTCGGTCCACGACGTGGGCCAGGTGGTGGCGACGGCCCAGGTGGCGGGTGCGTCGGCGCTGGCCGTGGCGGTCGTGGTGAAGCTGACCCGCGTGGTCATGCTGGCGCCGATGGTCGCGGTGGCGGCGGCGGTCACGAGGCGCGGCGGCGGGACCGGCGGGACGCGCCCGGCGATCGTGCCGCTGTTCGTGGTCGGGTTCCTCGCCGCGGTGCTGCTGCGCACGCTCCTCCCCCTGCCGGAGGGACTGCTCGCCGCCGCCGACACCGCGCAGACCTGGCTCCTCGCCGCGGCGCTCTTCGCGCTCGGCAGCGCCGTCCGGGTGCGCGCGCTCGTGACGACGGGGTGGCGTGCTCTGCTCGTCGCCCTGGTGTCGTGGGCGGCGATCGCGGCGATGGGACTGGCCGCGGTGCAGCTGGCGCTCTGATCGGCGCTCCGATCCGCTCGACCGCTCTGTCGCGCACGGTCGCTCTGCACTGCGGGGCCGCTCTGTTACGCGATGCGTCGCTCCGGCGCGACGGTGTCGGCGGCTCCCGCTAGCGTCGATCGCATGGCAGATCGTGAGTACGGCTTCAAGACGCGTGCGATCCACGCGGGCAACATCCCCGACGCGGTGACGGGCGCCCGCGCTCTGCCGATCTACCAGACCAGCGCCTTCGTCTTCGACGACACCTCCGACGCCGCGGCCCGCTTCGCGCTGCAGAAGTACGGCAACGTCTACTCGCGCCTGTCGAACCCCACGGTCGCCTCCTTCGAGGAGCGCGTCGCGAGCCTCGAGGGCGGCCTCGGCGCGGTCGCCACGGCCTCCGGGCTCTCGGCGCAGTTCATCACCTTCGCGGCGCTGGTCGGCGCGGGCGACCACGTGGTGTCCTCCGCCAACCTCTACGGCGGATCGATCACCCAGCTCGACGTCACGCTCCGCCGTTTCGGAGTGGACACCACCTTCGTCCGCTCGAGCGACCCGGCCGACTACGCGGCGGCGATCACCGAGAAGACCAAGGTGCTCTACGCCGAGACGATCGCGAACCCCTCCGGCGAGATCGCCGACATCGAGGGCCTCGCCGCGGTCGCGCACGCCGCCGGCATCCCGCTGATCATCGACTCCACGGTCGCCACGCCCTACCTCGTCCGCCCGATCGAGTGGGGCGCCGACATCGTCATCCACTCGGCCACCAAGTTCCTCGGCGGACACGGCACCACGCTCGGCGGCGTCGTCGTCGAGTCGGGGCGCTTCCACTACTCCCCCGAGAAGTTCCCGCTGCTGCACGACCCGGTCGCCTCCTACGGAGACCTGTCGTGGGACGGCAACTTCGGGGAGTACGGCTTCCTCACGCGCCTGCGCGCGGAGCAGCTGCGCGACATCGGGCCGGTCCTCGCTCCGCACTCCGCGTTCCTGCTCGCCCAGGGCGTCGAGACGCTGCCGTACCGGATCCAGGCGCACGTCGACAACGCGCGCCGGGTCGCCGAGTGGCTCGACGCCGACCCCCGCATCGAGGCGGTCTACTGGGCCGGGCTGCCCGCGCACCCGCACCACGACCGCGCGCAGAAGTACCTGCCGAAGGGACCGGGCTCGGTCTTCAGCTTCGTGGTCAAGGGCGGCCGCGCCGTCGGCCAGACCTTCATCGAATCGGTCGACCTCGCCAGCCACCTCGCCAACATCGGCGACGCCAAGACGCTGGTGATCCACCCCGCCTCGACCACCCACGCCCAGCTCACCGAGGACCAGCTCCTCCACGCGGGCGTCCTCCCCGGACTCGTCCGCCTCTCCGTCGGCATCGAGGACGCGGACGACATCATCTACGATCTCGACCAGGCGCTCGCCCGCGCGGTCGAGGAGCACGGCACCCCCGACGCTCCGACCGAGCTCCCCGAGGACACGACCACCACCCTGCACACCCCGGCCGTGGAGGTCTGAGCATGAGCACCACCGACACCGCCGACACGGTCGTCCAGCTGTCCAACGGGCTGAGCTGCTCGGTCCCGGCGAACTCGCCGCTGGCGAAGATGCTGCGCTCGCAGCGCACCTGGGTGGGCCCCGACGCCCGCAGGCGACTCGACATCCTCCGCCGCGCGAGGACCGTGGCGATCGTCGGCGCCTCGCCGAACCCGGCCCGCTCCTCCTACTTCGTCGCCACCTACCTGCAGCAGTCGAGCGACTACGAGCTCTACTTCGTGAACCCGAACGCCACCGAGATCCTGGGGCAGCCGGTCTACCGCAGCCTCGCCGAGCTCCCGGTCGTGCCCGACATCGTGGACGTGTTCCGCAAGGCGAGCGACATCCCCGCCGTGATCGACGACGTCCTCGCCGTCGGCGCGCCCACGGTCTGGGTGCAGCTGGGGATCTGGAACCAGGAGGCGGCCGAGTACGGCGAGTCGAAGGGCCTGACCGTCGTGATGGACCGCTGCATCAAGGTCGAGCACGCCCGCTTCCACGGCGGCCTGCACCTGCTCGGCTTCGACACCGGCCAGATCTCGGCGCGCAAGACGCTGCGCTGATCCGCCGCCGACCCTCGTCGACGCCGGATCTCCGTGGCTCTTCGTCGCGGGTGCGGCTCGGGCGGCGCACTCCGCCGGCCCCGGCGTAGTCTCAGTGGATGAGCGCCTACGTCTCCGTCCTCGACCTGTTCAGCGTGGGGATCGGCCCGTCCAGCTCGCACACCGTCGGACCGATGCGCGCCGCCCTCGCCCTCGCCGAGCGGATCCGCGACGCCGGGCTCCTCGGCCGCGTGAGCCGGGTGGGCTGCACCCTCTACGGCTCGCTCGGCTCCACCGGGATCGGCCACGGCACCCCCGACGCGGTGGTCGCCGGTCTCGCCGGCCTGGACCCCGAGACGTGCGACCCGGCGCTGGTGCGCGGGGCATGGGAGCGCCTCGACGCGGGGGGGACGATCCTCCTGGCCGGCGAGCAGCGCCTCGCGATGACGCGCGACGACGTCGTCTTCGAGCCGCGCACGAGGCTGCCGGAGCACCCGAACGCCCTCACCTTCAGCGTCTGGGTCGGAGACGACCCGCTGCCGGTGTGGGAGGAGACCTACTACTCGATCGGCGGCGGCTTCATCCGGCGCGCGGGCGAGCGCGCCGAGCTGGCTGCGCTGGCCCCGCACCCCTACCCCTTCGTCTCCGGGCTCGACCTGCTGGCGACCTGCGACCGGACCCGCTCCGGCATCGCCGAGATCGCCGCCGCGAACGAGCGCGCTCTGCACCCCGGGGTCGACATCGACGCCCGCCTCGACGCGATCTGGGACGCCATGGCCGCCTGCGTCGAGCACGGCCTGGCGACCGACGGCGTGCTGCCGGGCGGCCTGGGCGTCCGCCGCCGGGCCTCGGTGCTCCGCGAGCGGCTCGAGGCCTTCGAGGAGGATCCGCTCGACCGCGCCCGCGCGACCTCGGTGGAGTGGCTCCACGCCTTCGCCCTCGCGGTGAACGAGGAGAACGCCGCAGGCGGGCGCGTCGTGACGGCTCCGACGAACGGAGCGGCGGGCATCATCCCCGCCGTCGGGCACTACTACCTCCGCTTCGTCCCGGGCGCCGACCGCGCTGGGCTGCGCCGCTTCCTCCTCACCGCCACCGCGATCGGCTCGCTCTGCAAGACGAACGCCTCGATCTCCGGTGCGGAGGCGGGCTGCCAGGGCGAGGTCGGCTCGGCCTGCGCGATGGCCGCCGGAGCGCTCTGCGCGGTGCTCGGCGGCAGTCCGCGCCAGGTCGAGAACGCGGCCGAGATCGCGATGGAGCACCACCTCGGACTGACCTGCGACCCGGTCGGCGGGCTCGTGCAGATCCCCTGCATCGAGCGGAACGCGATCGCCTCCTCCACCGCCGTGAGCGCGGCCCGCCTCGCGCTGCACGGCGACGGCGACCACCGCGTCTCGCTCGACGCGGTCATCGAGACGATGCGCCAGACCGGCATCGACATGTCGTCGAAGTACAAGGAGACGAGCGAGGGCGGCCTCGCGGTCAACGTCATCGAGTGCTGAGCGCCCGTGGCGTCCGTGACCGTGCGTGACGCACGGGGGCGCACATGTCGGCGGTCGCGCCTAGCGTGGAACGGGTGAGCACCTCCTCCGTCCCGTACCTCGCCCGGCCGATCGTCTCGACCCAGTGGCTCGCCGACCAGCTCGGCCGCGAGCACCTCGTCGTCGTCGACGCCAGCGTGCTGCTCGTGCCCGGCTTCGACGGGCGGCCCGGCTACCTCAGCGGCGACGAGCAGTACCTCCTCGAGGGGCATGTCCCCGGCGCCGTGTTCGGCGACCTGCTCGAGCAGCTGTCCGATCCGGCGGCTCCCCTGCCCTTCACCCGGCTCGACCCGGAGCGCTTCGCCGCCGCGACCGCCGCGCTCGGCATCGACGACGACTCGGTGGTCGTCGTGTACGACTCCGCGGTCGGCCAGTGGGCCTCGCGCCTGTGGTGGCTGCTGCGCTCGGCCGGGCACGACGCCGTCGCGGTGCTCGACGGCGGGCTCCCGGCCTGGCGGCGGGAGGAGCGCCCGATCGAGACGGGGCATGTCGAGCCCGCCGTGAGCGGCGGCATCAGCGTGCGCGAGGAGCGGCCGCTCTGGATCGACAAGGCCGGCGTCGAGAGCGTCGTGCGCGGCGAGGCTCCCGGGGCGCTGGTCTGCGCGGTCCCGCCGAAGGAGTTCACCGGGGAGGAGGGGCGCCGACCCCGCCTCGGACACCTGCCGGGCTCGCGGAGCGTCCCCGCCGGGCGGCTCGTCGACCGGGCCGACAACACGCTCCTGCCGCCGGAGCGGCTGCGGTCGCTGTTCGGAGACGCTCTCCAGGCCGAGCGGATCGTCCTCTACTGCGGCGGCGGGATCGCCGCGACGGCCGATGCGCTCGCACTGGCGGTGCTCGGAGTCGACACGGCGGTCGTCTACGACGGCTCGCTCAACGAGTGGGCCGCCGACCCCGAGGCGCCGCTGGTGGTCACGGCCGCGTGAGCAGCTCCTCCGGGAGGCGGGTCGTCGGCAGGGCGCAGACGAAGGCCTCGCAGGAGTAGGCGGTCGGCAGCCCCTCCCGCGAGATCCGCCCCTCGAACAGCTCGAAGCCCGCGTCCGCCCAGTCCCGGGCGCCCTCGTCGGACACGCCGACCACCACGCCGATCCCGGCGGACCGCGCGCCCTGCACCGCCTCCGCCGCTCCGGGGCCCACGACGACCAGCTGCCGCACCGGGCGAGCCAGCCGCGAGGCGAGCCCGAGCACGGCGCCGAAGCCCATCGGCTGCCGGATCGCGCCCGGAGCGATCGAGGCGACGACCGCCTCGGCCGCCTCCCGGTAGCGCTGCGATCCGGTGAGCAGGTACAGCTCGTGCGCCGCGTCCGCCGTCGCCGACAGGCCGGAGGGGTAGGCGCCCTCGGAGGGATCGGCCGCGAGCAGGAGTCCCCGCGCGGTCAGCGCCGGGTCTCCTCCCCCGGGCAGCGCGAACGGCAGCGGGCCGTCGGCCGCGTCGAGCGCGCCGTCGATCAGGGTGCGCGCGACGACCGCGTAGCGCGGACGGCCCTCCGCCACGGCGAGCTCGAGGAGCCCGCCGGCCAGCATCCCGAGGTCCTCCAGCGCCGGGCGGGCCGCGGAGACGGCACCGTCGAGGGAGGCGCGCACCGCGACGCGGCCGTCGACGAGGTGCCGCTGCAGCACCGCGTCCGCCGCGCGCCGGGCGGCGTCGAGCCACTCCTCCCGTCCGAGCACGCGTCCGGCGCGGGCGAGCGCGCGGATCGCCAGGCCGTTCCAGCCGGTGACGACCTTCTCGTCGAGAGCGGGAGGCGCGAGGCGGGACCGGTCCTCGGCGAGGTAGTAGCCGCCCTCCGAGCGCTGACCGTCGACGGTGCTCTCCGAGTCCTGCGCCGACGCGAAGCCGCCGCCCGGCCGCTCGAGAGTGGTCAGGAGGAACGCGGCGACGCCCTCCGCGATTCCGGTCAGCTCCTCCACCCGGGCGCCGTCGTGCCCGAGCAGGACGGCCGCGACGTCCAGCAGCTGCGCGTTGTCGTACAGCATCCGCTCGTAGTGCGGATCGCTCCAGTCGGCCTGCGTCGCGTAGCGGAAGAAGCCCCCGTCGCGGTCGCGGAGAGGGGACGCGGCCAGCGCGAGCAGCGTGCGCTCGGCGAGCGCCGCTCCCGAGGGCCGCGAGGCCAGGAACCCGAGCACGGGAGCCACCGGGAACTTCGGGGCGCCGCCGAAGCCGCCGTGCACCCGGTCCTCCTCGTCCACGAGTGCGCGGACGGCGCCGTCGAGCTCGGCGTCGCCGGGCAGCGCGGAATCGGCGGGCAGGGCCGCGGTCGCCTCGCGCAGAGCCGCGGCCAGGCCGCCCGCCGTCGCCTGCACCTCGTCGCGCCGCAGCCGCCACGCCTCCGAGACCGCGTCGAGGACATCGGAGAAGGCGGGCACGCCGCCGATGGCGCGCGGCGGGAAGTAGGTGCCGGCGAAGAAGGTCTCGCCGGCGGGGGTGGCGAAGGCCGTCAGCGGCCAGCCGAGCTGCCGGGTGAACGCGCTCGCGGCCGTCAGGTAGGCCGTGTCGACGTCCGGGTGCTCCTCGCGGTCGACCTTCACCGCGACGAAGTCCGCGTTCAGCCGCGCGGCGAGCACCGGATCCGAGAACGACTCCCGCGCCATCACGTGGCACCAGTGGCAGGTGGAGTAGCCGATGGACACCATCACCGGGACGTCGCGGCGCACCGCCTCGGCGAACGCCTCCTCGCCCCAGGGGAACCAGTCGACCGGATTGTCCGCGTGCGAGCGGAGGTAGGGGCTGACACTGGAGCGCAGACGATCGGCCATGCGCTCCACGCTAGACGCGGGCGGAGCCTGCGGTCAGGGGGTTGCCGCGGGACGGAGGGTCAGGAGGTCCGCGGGGCGCCGACGTCCGCGGACCTCCCCCGCCGCCCGGCCGCCCGGCCGCTCAGCGCTCGAAGAACCAGCCCGACGGCCGCTCCGTGCCGCGCACGACCGTGCCGCCTCCGCCGCTCCCGCCGCGACGGCCCACCGCCAGGTAGGCGAGGCTGCCGATGAACGGCGCGATCACGATGAACGCCACCCAGGAGACCTTCGCGACCTTCGAGAGCCTCGGGTTCGACAGCACGCCCCGGATCGCGAAGAGCAGCAGCACGATGTTCAGCACGACCAGCAGGGACTGCGGATTCATCGGGGTGCTCCACGGGATCGTGCGCCGTGGTCGACCGGCGCCGGAGCGCCCGACCGGGCAGGGTGGCCCGCGATGTTTCACGAGACAGGGCATTGTCGCACGCGGCGTAGGATGGAGGGCTCATGTCAGACGTGCTCAGCATCCGCTACCCGCCCGAACTCCCCGTGTCGGCGCGGCGCGAGGACATCGCCGCCGCGATCCGCGACCACCAGGTGGTCATCGTCGCCGGCGCGACCGGATCGGGCAAGACGACCCAGCTGCCGAAGATCTGCCTGGAGCTCGGCCGCGAGAGCATCGCGCACACGCAGCCCCGGCGCATCGCCGCGCGCACCATCGCCGAGCGCATCGCGGAGGAGCTCGACGACGAGGTCGGCGGGCTGGTCGGCTACCAGGTCCGGTTCACCGACAAGGCGTCCGCCTCGACGCGGATCAAGCTGATGACCGACGGCATCCTGCTCAACGAGATGAACCACGACCGGATGCTCAGCCGGTACGACACGATCATCATCGACGAGGCGCACGAGCGCAGCCTCAACATCGACTTCCTCCTGGGCTACCTGCACCGCCTGCTGCCGCAGCGCCCCGACCTGAAGGTGATCATCACCTCGGCGACGATCAACCCGCAGAGCTTCGCGGCCCACTTCGCCGACGCCGCCGGCGAGCCCGCGCCGATCATCGAGGTCTCCGGGCGCACCTACCCGGTCGAGATCCGCTACCGTCCGCTGGTCGCCGAGGAGCCGGAGGAGGACGACGACACCGACGTCCCCGACGCGACGAGCGGCAGCCGCGACCTGATGACCGGCATCGCCGACGCCCTGGCCGAGCTGGCGCGCGAGGATCCGGGCGACGTCCTGGTGTTCCTCTCGGGCGAGAACGAGATCCGCGACGCCGAGGACGCCATCCGGGGCCGCAACCTGCCGGGCACCGAGGTGCTCCCCCTCTACGGGCGCCTGTCGGCGGCCGATCAGCACCGCGTCTTCGAGAAGGGGCGCACCCCCGGCGTCCGCCGCCGCGTCGTGCTCGCGACCAACGTGGCGGAGACGAGCCTCACCGTCCCCGGGATCCGCTACGTGATCGACGGCGGCACGGCCCGCATCTCGCGCTACAGCGCGCGCTCGAAGGTGCAGCGGCTGCCGATCGAGGCGGTGTCGCAGGCCTCCGCGAACCAGCGCTCCGGCCGCTCGGGCCGCACCAGCGCGGGCATCGCGATCCGCCTCTACTCCGAGGAGGACTACCTCCGCCGCCCCGAGTACACCGATCCCGAGATCCTGCGCACGGGCCTGGCCGCGGTCATCCTGCAGATGATCTCGCTCGGACTGGGCGACATCGCCTCGTTCCCGTTCCTCACTCCGCCCGACTCCCGCGGCATCAAGGACGGCCTCGACCTGCTCACGGAGCTCGGCGCCCTCCGCGTCCCCGGCTCCCCCTCCGCTGCTCCACGGGATGCCGCTCCGGTACGCGGCACGCCGCCGAGCGCGCACTCGAGCGGCATCCCGCGCAAGGGGGCGGAGGCCGCACCGCAGCTCACGCGCATCGGGCGCGACCTCGCGCGGCTCCCCATCGATCCGCGCTTCGGCCGGATGGTGATCGAGTCGCGCCGCCACGGCGTCAGCCGCGAGGTGATGGCGATCGTCGCGGGCCTCACGATCCAGGACGTCCGCGAGCGCCCTCTCGAGCGCCGCGCGCAGGCCGACCAGCAGCACGCGCGCTTCGTCGATCCCACCAGCGACTTCCTCACCCTGCTGAACCTCTGGAACTACGTGGAGGAGAAGCAGGAGGAGCTCTCCTCGAGCGCCTTCCGGCGCCTGTGCAAGGCCGAGTACCTCAACTACCTGCGCGTGCGCGAGTGGCAGGACGTGTTCCGCCAGCTGCGCCAGCTCGCGCGCCCCCTCAAGCTCGAGCTGGGCGAGCCGAAGGTCGACCCCGACGGGATCCACCGGAGCCTCCTGGCCGGCCTGCTCTCGCACCTGGGCATCAAGGACACCACCTCGCAGCAGGCGCAGCGCGCGGCGAAGAGCCGCGAGCGCCAGAACGTGCAGTACATCGGCGCCCGCAACGCGAAGTTCTCGATCTTCCCCGGCAGCGCCCTGGCCAAGAAGCTCCCCGACGCGGTGATGAGCGCCGAGCTGGTCGAGACCAGCCGCCTCTTCGCCCGCTCGAACGCCGTGATCGATCCGGCCTGGGCCGAGGCGATCGCGGGCGACCTCGTGAAGCGGCAGTTCAGCGAGCCGCACTGGGAGAAGTCGCAGGGCGCGGCGGTCGCCTACGAGAAGGTCACGCTCTACGGCGTGCCGATCATCGCCCGCCGCCGCGTCCAGTTCTCGCGGATCGACGCCTCGTACGCCCGCGAGCTGTTCATCCGGCACGCCCTCGTCGAGGGCGAGTGGGAGTCGCGCCACGCCTTCGACCGCAAGAACCGGGCCCTGCGGGCCGAGCTCGAGCGGCTGGAGGAGCGCACGCGCCGCCGCGACCTGCTCGTCGACGACGAGGCCGTGTTCGACTTCTACGACCGCCGACTCCCGCGCGACATCACCTCGGTGCGCTCGTTCGACTCCTGGTGGCGGACGACCCAGCACGACGAGCCCGACCTGCTGACGATGACGCAGGAGACGCTCCTCCCCGAGGACGCGGAGCAGATCGACGAGACCGCGTTCCCCACGCAGTGGCGCCAGGCCGACCAGCGCTTCCGCCTCTCGTACCGGTTCGAGCCGGGGACGGAGGAGGACGGAGTGACGGTGCACGTGCCGCTCGCCCTCCTGCCCCGCGTGACGCCCCTCGGCTTCGACTGGCTCGTGCCGGGGCTCCGGGCCGAGCTGGTCACCGCGATGATCAAGGCGCTGCCCAAGCACCTGCGCCGGAACGTGGTGCCCGCGAACGACTGGGCGCGCAAGCTCACCGCGTCCCTGCCGCACGACGTGCCGAATCCGCCGACGGAGTCGTTCGCGGCGACCCTGGCCGGAGCGATCCGCCGCGAGGCCGGCGTGGTGGTGCAGCCCGAGGACTTCGACCTCGAGCGCATCCCCTCGCACCTGCGGGTCACCTTCGCCGTCGCCGACGAGCGGGGGCGCACGATCGCCGCCGGCAAGGAGCTCGCCCCGCTGGCCGAGCGCTTGCGCGGCCGGGTCCGCGACGAGGTCGCCCGCGTGGTCGAGGCCCGGGTCCCCGACGCGCTCGAGCGCCGGGGCCTGAAGACCTGGGACATGCCGGAGCTGCCCCGCGTCACCGACACCCGGCAGGGCGGGAACACCATCCGCGCCTACCCCGCCCTGATCGACGACGGCGACTCGGTCTCGATCCGCCTGCTGGCCACGGCCGAGGACCAGGCGCGCGAGCACCCGAGAGGCGTCCGCCGCCTCCTCCTGCTCGCGACGCCGAGCCCCGTCGCCTACGTGCAGCAGCACCTCACCTCGAACGAGAAGCTCGTGCTCGCGCAGAGCCCGTACCAGAACACGACCGCGCTCTTCACCGACTGCCTGCTCGCCTGCGTCGACGCGGTCCTCTGGCGGATGAAGCCCGACGGGATGCTCTTCCTCCGCGCCGAGTTCGACGCCGTGCGCGACCGGGTCTCGGCGAGCGTCATGGACGCGATGTTCGAGACCGTGAAGACGGTCACGACGATCCTCACCACCGCCCGGGGCGTCGAGAAGGCGCTCAAGGCCTCGACGAGCATGGCGCTCCTGCCCGCCCTCACGGATGCGCGGGAGCAGCTCTCCGGCCTGGTCTACCCGGGCTTCGTCTCGGCGACCGGAGTGGAGCGGCTGCGGCACCTCCCGCGCTACCTCGGCGGGATCACCGAGCGCTTCGGAAAGATCGCCGAGAACGTCGGGCGCGACCGCGTCTGGCTGAACGAGGTGCAGGCGGCCCAGGAGCTCTACCGCTCGGCAGGCGGCGTCGTGCCGCTGCCCGCGCACGCCCCGGAGCGGATCGCGCGCGCCCGCTGGATGATCGAGGAGCTGCGGGTGAGCTTCTTCGCGCAGTCGCTCGGCACCGCCGAGAGCGTGTCGCTGCAGCGGATCCGCAAGGTGCTGGCCGGCTGACGCGCCCCTCCGCCGAGGGAACCGCGACCCGTCGAGGGACCCTCGGGCAGCGGTCTCCCTCGACGAACCGCAGTCCCCTCCGGAGCGCTAGTGTCGTCCGGTGGGCAGCTACACCGATCTCCTGAAGACCCCCGGGGTGGGGCGCATCATCCTCGCGCAGCTGACCGCGCGCTTCCCGTTCGGCATGCTCTCGCTGGCGTTCCTCCTGCACGTGGAGCGGGTGCACCACTCCTACGCCGCCGCCGGCCTGGTGCTCGGCTCGATGTCGATCGGGCAGGCCATCGCCGGGCCGCTGACCAGCCGCCTGATGGGGCGGCTCGGAATGCGCCGCGTGCTGACGATCACCCTCGTGGTCTGCGCGGGCGCGATCATCGCGATGGCCGTGCTCCCGCTCGAGGTGTGGCAGTTCGTCGTGATCGGGTTCGTCGCCGGCCTGAGCATGCCGCCGGTGCAGCCGGCCGTGCGGACCATCTACCCCAAGATGGTCACCAGCTCGCAGCTGACCCCGCTCTTCTCGCTCGACGCCTCCGCTCAGGAGATCATCTGGGTGCTCGGCCCGGTGCTGGCGACGCTCGTGTCGATCCAGGTGTCGACGGTCGCGGGCATCCTGACCGCCGCCGCGTTCCTGATCGGCGGCGGGATCTGGTTCATCGCCTCGCCCGAGGTGGGCCGCGTCCGCATCCCGCGCTCGAAGCGCCGCCTGGGCGTGGTGCTCACGAAGCCCCCGGTGCTGCTGGCCACGGTCGTCGGCTTCCTCCTGATCGGCGCCTGCTCGGCGGTCGAGGCGGGCGTCGTCGCGGTGTTCGGCGAGGGCGGAGTCGAGTCGGGCGTCGTGCTCGCCGTGTTCGCGGCGGGCTCCCTGGTCGGCGGCCTCGCCCTCGGCCACATCCCGATCAGCCGGTGGGCGACCGCGCGGCGGATGCTGATCGTCACGGTCGGCATGGGCCTGGCGGCGGTCTCGACCGACTTCTGGTGGCTGTGCGTCACGCTGTTCCTCGCCGGCATCGGCATCGCCCCCGCTCTCGCGGCGCTGTTCGCGATCACCGCCTCGAGCGTGCGCTTCTCGGACACGGCGGAGGCCTACGGCTGGGTCGGCACCGGTCAGCTGATCGGCGCGGCGCTGGGCTCCGCGATCGCCGGCGTGCAGATCGACCAGGCCGGGCCGACCGCCGCCATCGTCGTCGCCGCTGCCTTCGCCCTGGTCGGCTTCCTGGTGCCCCTGCTCGGCCGCCGGTACCACCCGGATCTCCGCGGGCGCGACGCCAGCCCGCTGCCCGACACCGAGCCGGTCACGTTGCCCTCCTAGGCCGCCACCCCGGTTGTCCGGCGCCTGTCGGGCACCCTAGGGTGAAGGCCCACGACGACGAGGGGACGGCATGGGACTGCGGGAGGACGCGGAGGAGCTGGTGCGCGAGCACCGGCGCGCCGCCGCCCGGACCGACCTCCTCGACCCCTGGTCCGATCCGGAGACCCCGGAGTGGTGCACGGAGCTCGCCGCCGCGCTCTGGCAGGGGTCCTTCCGCCCGAGTCCCGTCTACTTCCGCCGCGAGGAGTCCTCGCACGCCTGGCGCGGCCCGCACTCGACCCGCCTGCACCACCTCGGCTACGGGTGGCAGCTCACCGCGCACCGCGAGCAGCACGGGGTCGTCGCCTCCGAGACGGCGGTGGTCCTCGAGACGGGCTCCCTCTGGCGCGGACTCGGCGTCGGCCGGCGCCCCGTGCGCGCGCTCCGAGGCCGGCTCGGCGTCGAGGGCCTGCAGGCGGGCCACGACGTGCACTTCGCCGCGCGCGGAATCGACGAGCGCAGCGACGCGGAGCGCGCCGAGCGGCGCCTCCTCTTCGGGGTGGCCGGTCTCGCGGCGCTGATCGAGGACGACGTGCACGTGGGACCGCACGGCGAGCTCGACTGGAGCGTCTGAGGCGCATGCCAGCATGGGAGGCATGAGCGTCCCCCTGATCCCCCTCAACGACGGCCGCGCGATCCCCCAGCTCGGGCTCGGCGTCTACAAGATCGGCGACGAGGAGGCGGCCCGCACGGTCGCCGTCGCCCTGGAGGCCGGCTACCGGCACGTCGACACCGCCACCCTCTACGGCAACGAGCGCGGAGTCGGCGAGGGGATCCGCGCGAGCGGCCTCCCCCGCGAGCAGGTCTTCGTGACGACCAAGGTGTGGAACGACGACCACGGCTTCGACGAGACGCTCGCCGCCTTCGACCGGAGCCTCGAGCTGCTCGGCACCGACTACGTCGACCTCTACCTCGTGCACTGGCCGATCCCCTCGCGCGACCGCTACGTCGACACCTACCGTGCCCTCGAGCGCCTGCAGAGCGAGGGGCGGGCCCGCTCGATCGGCGTCTCGAACTTCGCCGAGGAGCACGTGCAGCGCCTGCTCGACGAGGCGGGAGTGGTGCCCGCGATCAACCAGGTCGAGCTGCACCCGCGGCTGCCCCAGGAGGAGCTGCGCGCCTTCGACGCCGCCCACGGGATCGTCACCGAGGCGTGGTCGCCGCTGGCCCGCGGGCGCCTCCTCGACGAGCCGGCCCTGGCCCGCGTCGCCGCGAAGCACGGCGTCTCGCCGGCGCAGGCGGTGCTGCGCTGGCATGTGCAGCTCGGCGTCGTCGTGATCCCGAAGTCGGTGACGCCGGAGCGGATCCGCGAGAACCTGGACGTCTTCGGCTTCGCCCTCGACGACGAGGACCTCGCCGCGATCGCCGGGCTCGCGACCGGTGAGCGCACCGGGCGCGACCCGCGCTTCGACTGAGGCTCCGGCGATGACGGCGGGCAGGGTCCTGCTCCTGCACGGCCTGGGCGGCTCGGGCCGCACCTGGTGGCGGCTGAGCCGCGAGCTGACCGCGGCGGGCTGGAGCGTCTCCGCTCCCGACCTGCGCGGACACGGCGACGGGCCGCGCGGCGGCTCCGCCCGCCACGACGCCTACGCCGACGACGCCCTCGCGCGGGGACGGTTCGACCTCGTCGTCGGGCACTCGCTCGGCGGAGCGGTCGCGGTGCGCGCCGCCGCCCGCGAGTCCGGCTGGGCGGGGCGCCTGGCGCTGCTGGACCCGGTGCTCCGGCTCGCCCCGGAGCAGCGGGCCGCCGTCCGCGCGGGCGAGCTCGCCGGTCTCGCGGTCTCGGCCGAGGAGCTCGCTGTCGCGCAGCCGCTCTGGGACGAGCGGGACCGGGCCGAGAAGCTCGCCGCGGTGCGGGCCGCCGATCCGGCCGCGGTGGCGGCGACGATCGACGACAACGACCCGTGGGACCTGCTGGCGGACCTGCCGGGCCTCCGCCCGCCGGTCCTCGTGCTGGCCGGCGACCCGCAGGTCGAGACGCTGCTCCCTCTCTCCCTCGCCGCCCTGGTGCTGCGCGCGAATCCGCGCATCCGGTACGCGGTCGTGGCGGGCGCAGGTCACAGCCCCCACCGCGACCGTCCGGAGGAGACGCTCGCGATGCTCCGCGAGTGGGCCGAGAGCCCGGCGACGGCCTGACCGACCCGCCGGCCCGGTCCGTGTTTCGTCCGGATGAAATCTGGCAGGGGGGACTGGGCCGCACCGTTTCCTGTGAATACCCTCGCAGAGGACGCGATCCCCTCCCAGTCTTCGGGAGGTGCGCGTCGGGGCCGCCGACGCGGCGGCCCGTTCTCGAGGAGAGGGAGCCCCAGTGGCGCGAACCACCACGAACACCCCGAGCGTCCGCCGACGCCGCTCGCTGATCGGCTCGAGCGCGATGATCGGAGCGGGCGCCCTCGTCGCCGGCTTCGCCTTCGCGCCGACGGCGAGCGCCGTCGAGCCGGTCGACTTCGCCGACACCGTCACGGTCGACGGCATCATGACCCACCTGGAGGCGCTCCAGTCGATCGCGGACGCCAACGGCGGCACCCGCGCGATCGGCACCCCGGGCTATGAGCTGAGCGGCGAGTACGTGGAGAAGGTCCTCGCGGGCGCCGGCTACACGACGCAGCGCCAGGACTTCACCACCGCGACGCAGACGATCGACGCGTTCACGCTGACCACCGGGACCGGCGCCGTCGGCACCCCGATGGAGTTCACTCCGTCGACGCCCGAGGGCGGCGTGACCGGTGAGCTCATCGCCCCCGTCGATCCGCTCGGCTGCACCACGGACGCCTGGACCGGCCTCGACGCCACCGGGAAGGTCGCGCTCGTCAGCCGCGGCTCCTGCAGCTTCCTCGAGAAGTCGGTCGCCGCCGGTGCCGCCGGCGCCGCCGCGATCATCATCTACGACAACGCGCCGAGCGACGCCCTCAACGGGACGTTCGGCGGACAGGACGAGGCCGCCGTCCCCGGCGTCGGCGTCACGCAGGCCGAGGGTCAGGCGCTGCTGGCGTCGCTCCCCGCGAGCGTCTCGGTCCTCATCGACCAGACGACGACCGAGGTGGAGACCTTCAACATCGTCACGGAGACCCCGGGCGGCGACCACGACAACGTGGTCATGCTCGGCGCGCACCTCGACAGCGTGCCAGCCGGCCCCGGCATCAACGACAACGGCTCCGGATCCGCGACGCTGCTCGAGACGGCCGTGCAGCTGGCCGCCGCGGGCGACACGACCAACGCGGTCCGCTTCGCCTGGTGGGGCGCCGAGGAGGTGGGCCTGGTCGGCTCCTACACCTACGTCGACTCCCTGACGGAGGAGGACGCCTCGAAGATCGCGACCTACATGAACTTCGACATGGTCGCCTCGCCGAACTACGTGATCTCCGTCTACGACGCGGACCAGTCCACCTACGAGGCCCCCGTGGACGTGCCCGCCGGCTCGATCGCGACCGAGAAGGCGTTCACCGACTACTTCGACTCGATCGACCAGCCCTGGATCGACACCGCGTTCGACGGCCGCAGCGACTACGACGGCTTCATCTCGGTCGGCATCCCGTCCTCGGGCGTCTTCACCGGCGCCGACGACGTCAAGACGGAGGAGGAGGTCGCGCTGTTCGGCGGCACCGCCGGCATCACGCACGACCCGAACTACCACTCCGCCGCCGACGACATCGACAACATCAACCAGGAGGCGCTCGGCATCACGTCGAAGGCCATCGCCTTCGTGACCGCCTCGTTCGCCGCGGACACCTCCGCGATCGACGCCGAGAAGGACCCGACCACGCCGACTCCGACGCCGGAGCCCACCGTGGCCCCGACCGCCGAGCCGACCGTCGCTCCGACCGCGCAGCCGACCGTCGCCCCGACGACCGCGCCCACCACCGCGCCGACGGCGGCTCCCACTCCGAGCAGCACGCCGACCGCCGTGGCGCCGCACCCCGGCGGCCGCCCGCCCCTGGCCTCGACGGGCGCCGACGTCGGCCTGCCGCTGGGCCTCGGCGGACTGCTGATCGCCGGCGGCGTCGGCGGGCTCCTGCTCGCCGCGCTGCGCCGCCGGCGCGCCGAGCGCGGCTAGCCGCCACCGCCCCGGAGCCGTCCGGCCGTCGCTCCGCGACGACCGGGCGGCTCCGTCGTTCCGCCCTGGGGGGACCCCGGACCGTCGAGACCGCCCGCTGCGGCGGGTCCCTTCGACGGTCGGGGGCTCCCTCACGTCCGACAGGGCTTCCGGCGGCCGGGGGACACGGTGTTCACTGGGCGCATGCGAGCCATCTGGAAGGGCGCGATAACCTTCGGCCTGGTCAACGTGCCGGTGAAGATCTACAGCGCGACCGAGGACCACGACATCCCGCTGCACCAGGTCCACGACAAGGACGGCGGACGGATCCGGTATCAGCGCAAGTGCGAGATCTGCGGCGAGGTCGTCACCTTCGACCACATCGACAAGGCCTACGACGACGGCGAGCGCACCGTGGTCCTGTCCAAGGACGAGCTCAAGGCGCTGCCGGAGGAGCGCGACCGCGAGATCGACGTCGTGCAGTTCGTGCCCAGCGAGCAGGTCGACCCGATCATGTTCGACCGCGCCTACATCCTGGAGCCCGACTCCTCCTCCCCCAAGGCCTACGTCCTGCTGCGCCGCACCCTCGAGCAGACGGACCGCACCGCGATCGTCGAGTTCGCGCTGCGGCAGAAGACCCGCCTCGCCGCGCTGCGCGTGCGCGGCAAGCTCCTGATGGTGCAGACCCTGCTCTGGGCGGACGAGGTGCGGGAGGTCGAGTTCCCGTCGCTGGAGGGCACCACTCGGATCGCGGCGCGCGAGCTCGAGATGTCGGCGCACCTGGTCGACTCCTACTCCGAGGACTTCGACGCCGCGAAGTTCCACGACGCGTACCAGGAGGAGCTGCGCACGCTGATCGACGCCAAGATCGAGCAGGGCGACGCCCTCGACACCGCCGCGACCTTCGGCGAGGCGCCGGAGGAGGAGGGCGGCGGCGAGGTGCTCGACCTGATGGAGGCCCTCAAGCGCTCGGTCGAGCGCAGCCGCGGGGCGAAGGGCGCGCCGGCGGAGGAGGCTCCCGCCGAGAAGAAGGCCGCGACGAAGCCCGCCCCGAAGAAGGCGGCGAAGGCTCCGGCGACGACCGCCGCGAAGAAGAAGCCCGCGGCGAAGAAGGCCGACACGGAGAAGGGCGCCGACGCGCCTGCGAAGAAGCGGACCCCGAAGAAGACCGCGGCGGCGGAGAAGGCGGCGTCCTAGCCCCGCCGGATGCGGAGGGTCGGGGTCGGACGGAGCCTCAGGCCCGCTCGGCCGCCCGGTCGGGCTCGTCGGCCGCGTCCAGCTCGTCCACGTCGTCGAGGTCGACCGCGACCGAGCTGACCAGCGCGAGCAGCGCCTCCGCGTAGGCGTTCTCGGCCGCCGCGTCCTCGAAGGTCCGCGCCCGCCCGCCGAGCTCGACCTCGACGGCGAACCGCGCCTCCGGCTCCGCGAGGCGACGGAGGGAGCGGAAGGTCCCGCGGAGGAGCTCGCGCAGCTGGTCCTCCCGCGGCAGCCAGAGCGAGTCCTCCAGAGAGACGGAGTCGAGCGCCCATTCCGTGGTGCCGTTGAAGCCGAGGACGGTCCCGCTCGGGTACTCGTGCGCCTCGATGGTCATGTCGCTGACGGTGAAGACGTCGCCGTCGAAGCCCTCCCGCTCGATGCGGAAGCGGTCACCGGTGCGGGGCGTCCAGCGCACGCCCGCCGTGCGCAGGGCACGGGCCAGCTCGAAGGAGATCATCCGACGAGTGTGTCCCGCGAAGCCGCGAACGCGCCGCGAGCGGCACCCGCGCGCCCCGATGTCGGTGGATGAGTTTACGTTCATGAAACGTCCGGTTCACAGGCCGGGCACCCGCACTGCATAGCGTGGCCATGCGTGCCCCTTCCGGGGGTGCGCTGGCCGCGCCGCGCGGCGACGACGCTGCGACCGCTCTTCCGAGCGGCGATCGAGAGGACCACCATGCCCGACTCTCCCACCCCGCCCGACCGCCGCCGGAGGCGCGGGCTCGGCCTGGCGGCCCTGACCGGACTGGCCCTGGCGGCCGCTCCGCTGGTCGCGACCTCCGCCGCGGCCGCGCCCTCGGGCGACGAGCTCGTCATCAGCGAGGTCTTCGCCCGCGGAGGCTCCGCCGGTGCCGCGTTCAGCAACCGCTACGTGGAGCTCTACAACCCCACCGCCGCCGAGATCGCCCTCGGCGGCCTCTCGATCCAGTACCGCTCGGCGACCGGCACCGCGAACCCCACCACGACCGTGCCGCTCACCGGCTCGGTGCCCGCCGGCGGCCACTTCCTGCTCGCCGGCGCCAGCAACGGCACCAACGGCGCGGCCCTGCCGACGCCCGACCAGAGCGCGAA